>JAEOSV010000111.1 GCA_016840185.1 Candidatus Hermodarchaeota archaeon
AAGTTGAGACTACTTTATACGCCATATCGGGGGATTTCAATCAAATCCACGTTAAACTCTATTTTCAAATCAATGAAGTGAAAGGCGATAAAGCCTATACTCATTTTGCCGGTCATGATTTCACTCGGGATTACCTTCGCAGTTTGGTTCGTCGGGGTAGCAGTCGAATCGATGGTATTTTCGATGTTACCACGAAGGACAAGTTTGAGATTCGTGTTTATGCCATCGCGTTTCCCGTTCGCCGTGCCAAAACCACTCAGCAAGCAGCGATCCGCGAAGTGATGCAAAAAATCGTTTCCAAGCGAGCTAAACAGCTCAACTTCGATGCATTCATTCAGGAGTGCGTTCTAGGAAAGATTGGCAGCGACATTTACAATAAAGCGAAAATGATCTTTCCGTTGCGAAAGAGTGAGATTCGAAAGAGTAAGCTTCTCGCACAACCTGTCGCTGCAGCTAGCTAAGACAGGATGCTAGGCTATTTCATTTTTCGAAGCACTACTAGGGGAGATATTACTGCCTTTATGCGCGCGTATGTTATGTAGATAATAGTGGGTTTTTATACAACCGCGGATTCAGGAATTTCGTTTAAGTGTAGGGTTTGAAAGCTGTGGTTTAAGCTAGTTTTTACTTCTAAAATTAAACCGACTTAAAACGGTATTCAGTCAAAGCGAACCGGTAATGCTTATTAGCAATCAATGCTCCTTTTAATGAGGGTCTGGCTACTATGTTTGCTCGAACACTTCAGCGGCAGGGTTTTTGGAAAGCCCGAAATGTAGAGAATGAATCAGGGCGCCGAATCTTCCTCAGGCACGATCTGTATCTCGGCGGTATCTATGTGGAAGTCATGAACCGAGTGGCGGTTCTCCGTATTACTGAATTAGGCATTGTTCGTGTCTTCAAGAGAGCGAAAGCCCTCAGAACCTTCTTGGCTGAGCTCGAGGCCATGAAAGGTCGGATTGCGGTGGAATCACCTTCTCTTCATTCACTTGTTCAGCTCTCCAGTGATTAAACGCCCAGTTCAATTCTTTGTCTTCATCATTTCCCCAAAACGGGGTTTCCCTCCATATTCAGTTCTCGTCAGAAAGCTTTAGTAAAGTGGAATCTGGGCTATGGATGAAACTAATTCATGTTATCGGCAAATACAAAGCTATCTAGGATGTGATGGACATACCTACACAATTACGAGAGCGCAATGTGGTGAAAAAGGACTGGCGAAAGGTCCAGCTTCGCTTAGCATTGTGTTATCCAAATGTGTATCGTGTGGGTATGACGAGTCTTGCCATTCACATGTTATATGCCCAGTTCAATGCAAATCCTGCGGTTGCCTGTGAACGGGTTTTTTATGTTCCGGGGGAGGTTCCTCGGTCCTTAGAATCGGGGCAGACTCTCTCGAAATTCGATGTCATTGCTTTTTCGCTCCAGTTTGAGACTGATTTTGCCCATGTTGTTGAGATGTTAGCACGATCTGACATTCCTCCGTTGGCCTCTAATCGAGAGCATCCTTTGGTGATTGCTGGTGGGCCCTGTGCAATGTCGAATCCATATCCAATACTACCTTTCATGGATATCGTCCAGGTTGGGGATATTGAACCCGTTTTT
Source organism: Candidatus Hermodarchaeota archaeon (assembly GCA_016840185.1). Next base: position 1,600 of record JAEOSV010000111.1, read on the forward strand.
CCACAATTGCTGGATGCACTTCTACAAACCCAATCTCGTGTGGACCTTAACACCAGATTGAATCGACATTTCCTGATGTCAGGAAGAGATGGAGCTGAACGCGCGTTCATGACCAATCTCGATTCAGCCTTTCATCCTACATGCCAAATTTTACCGGAAGCTCCCTATCCCTCTGAACTTGAACCAACGTTTGGCCAAAGCCTTTTGGTTGAAATTTCAAGGGGTTGTGATCAGCGGTGCAATTTCTGTATGACCACCTATCAATGCAGCCCACGACGGGAAAGATCACTGAAGACTCTGAAAGGCATATTCGAGGAAGGAACTCACTGCTCCCAAGTTGATAAGATCGCACTTTTTGCCTCAGGCTTTACTGATCATTCGCAATTGCACTCAATACTGTCCTCTATCGTTAACAATGGGCATCAATTATCTGTTCCTTCGCTTCGCGCTGATTTTCCTGATTCCCAAGTTCTTTCCTTAATACGTCAAGGAGGGCAACGTACCCTCACTTTTGCGCCAGAGGCTGGCACCGAGGAGCTCCGAGCGCTTATTGGAAAACAGATAACCGATGACATGTTCCTACAGACATTCGAATCTGCATTGGATGCAGGTTTTTCTCAATTCAAGTTGTATTTCATGATTGGATTACCAACAGAAACTGATGAGGACATACATGCAATTCATAACTTCTGTCTAACTCTTTTAGCCCTCACAGGGAAGAAACACCGGATTCATGTAGGTGTCTCACCTTTCATACCCAAACCCCATACACCTTACCAGTGGCTGGGTCTTACTCCGCTTAAGACACTGAAAAAACGCCTTCAACTACTTGAACGCCTTCGACGGTATGGTCGAATTCAGCTTGACTTGCCTAATCCACGGTGGAGTGTTATTCAGGCGGCATTATCCCGGGGATCAAGTGAGTTGGCACCCTTAATTCTTGAAGTCGCCAAATCGGAATCTAAAACAGCTGGTACGTGGTTTCAAACTGGAAAACAACTGGACTTAAATCTCGAAACGTTGGCGACAGCCGATTATCCTTCTGATGTTACTTTCGCTTGGGATCGTATTGACGTGGGCATCAATCGTAATATTTTATTGCGACGGTTTGCCAAACTTGAACAGTAATTATCTCCATTTTCTGTTGGGGACAATAAAATGGGGTCAAAACGAAAATCAACGAAAAAGAAAGATTTGGATGTTGCACCTGAGATTACAAAAGAAGTAGACGACACCTCAGATGCTGATTGTGAGGATTTATCAGAGAAGGTCTTAGCACGCCTGCCCCATTTAGCTAATGAGATGCAAACCTCTGAAACCGATGTTCGCATTGATGGAGTACGTTGGGAAGAAACCGATCGAACACGCCAACCGGTGAAGACGGGAGATGATCAGTTTTCAGGGTATTCACCTGATGTGATTGATTTTATACGACGCTGTGCTACGGAAGACGAAGCCATAGAAATCATTAATTTTCTAGAAAAACGTGGAGAAATCAATTCCAATCATGCTGAAGAACTGCGTAACCAATTACGTGAACAAGGGATTCGGAGTTTCGGTTCCCAGAAATCCTGGGGCTTTTATGAACGTAAGAGCTCCTAACTAATGGGTTGCTCCAGCGGCTACTATCCGAATCACGTCATTGGCTTGTAGCTCATAATTTTCTGCGAGGCGTTTCTTTGTTCGGGCATCGAGGGCATGGATAAAGGTGTCACCCAGGTCGGTGTGAATTTTATAAGCAAGTTGTCGCGTCGTTGTGCCTTTAGGTACGAGATAGACGTCTGGTAATACGTTTCCATCATGGTCAGCGAATTTTCCGGCGTCTTCGACGGGATATACCGGAATGAGTTGGAGGACGTCAAACACCACGGTATTCAGAACTTGTTGGACACCCGTAGACCCATATTTGTCCAGAATTTCTGATTGTAACCGTTGTAATTGGGCTTGTTCTTTCTCCCCGAGCTCCTGGGGTGTGAGAATCTCAAAAGTGGAGCCGCCAGGTTGGTAGGCAATGACTCCTTTTTCACTGAGATTTCGAAGGACAAATTCACCGACAGCAGTACAAGGTATGATAATTTCATCTGTTAATTGGCGAAGGGATTCCAAGTGCTGGAACGCTTGTGGGCGATCTATCTTATTTGCGGCAACCACCATAGGTTTTGCTCGCCGTCGAAGATGTTGTACAAACCGTTCAAGATCTTCCTCAGACCAGGCAGTTGGTTTATCAGACGATAGCTTTGCGTCTAGGATTGCGGTTTTTATTGCGAATTCGGTGATTTGTAATCCTGAGAGTTTTTCTCCGAGTAACGCACTGATTTTCATTTTCTCTGTTTCCGCTCGTCGGGTAATTCTTCGCCAGTCACGTTGGAGAATTTGGACAAGCCACATGTTAATTTCCCGTTCGAGAAACTCAACATCCTGATGAGGGTCCCATGTTCCTGGCTCAACATCGCGCCCTTCAGCATCGAGTGACCCTGACGTATCTACAACGTGAATGAACGCGTCTGCTCGACTGAGATCGTCCAAGAATTGGTTCCCTTGCCCACGTCCGAGGTGGGCTTCAGGAACAAGACCTGCGACATCGAGCATATCTACGGGAATAAGTCGTAAGCCGTCTCGACAAACTGAATTCTTGGGGTTGCATGTTACTCCGAATTCTTGGCAGAGACAATCTACTCGAACATAGGCGGTGCCGGGGTTAGGTTCAATGGTTGTAAAGGGATACGCTCCTACTTTTGCAGCAGTACGGCAAGCTGCATTAAGAAAGGTGCTTTTTCCAGACGAGGGTTTACCAACAATTCCGATTAGCAAGACGTGCAAACTCCAAGACTAATAATAATGATAACAAATAAATCACAGCGATTAATGCAGTCGCAGGTAATCATTATTACATACACTTAGAAAAACACTTTGAGGAATATGATTAGGTGAAAAACATGGCTAAGGGTCGTATTTTGGTTGCAGATCCAATTCACGAGGATGCAATCGCACAATTCCGAAAGGCTGGTTTCGACCTCGACCTTCATACGGACATCACTCCTGAACAATTGGTGGAATCAATTGCTGGGTTTGATGCAATCGTTGTTCGGGGTCGCACCAAAGTCACAAAAGAAGTGATTACAGCGGGGACATCCCTGAAGGTAATTGCTCGGGCAGGAGTAGGTCTAGATAACGTTGATTTAGAAGTAGCTAAAGAGAAAGGCATTCACGTAGTCAATTCACCCGAAGGACCATCCGTGTCTGTAGCTGAACTCGTTTTTGCTTTAGCACTCAATGTCCTACGAAAGATCACTTTTGGAGATTTGGGAATCCGAAATGGTGAATGGTTAAAGAAAGCCAGTAAAGGAGGAGAAATGCGAGGTCGACGACTGGGTATCTGGGGGTTTGGTCATATTGGTGAGGAAGTCGCTAAACGGGCATTGGCATTTGATATGTCGGTGTATGGATTCGATTTATCCCCTGCTCGAATCGAAGTTATGAAGAATATCGGTGTGAAGTATGTTCAGCCTGAAGAACTTGTAACCGTTTCTGATATTCTCACAGTACATGTACCCCTGATTCCACAAACTCGTGGATTAATTGGAGCCAAAGAGCTGAAAGAATTACCGAAGGGTGCAATTCTCATCAATACTGCGCGAGGTGGTATTGTGGATGAGCAGGCGCTTTATCAGAGTCTCATGGATGGGCATCTAGGTGGTGCTGGTATTGATGTCTTCTCTAATGAACCTCCATTCGGGAATGCGCTATTGGAAAAGCTGGTGGCACTACCAAACGTGGTTTCGACTCCCCATATCGGGGCGCAAACTCGTGAAGCCTCACGAGCAAATTCAGTGATTATTGCAGAGAAACTATTGGCTATCCTGAAGTAGCAGCATAACAATTTTATAGGCAATGGCGGTTCGCTATCCCCTATTACGCGGAGGCGTCTACATCAATGTACAAGCACATTGGCAAGCTCTATGCGAGCCATGATAAAGATTTGAAAGCCCTTATTCGTTCACGGCTTATCGAGTGGCGAAAGGAACCCGCAACTCATCGAATTGATAGGCCTACACGAATCGATCGGGCCCGGCAGATAGGGTACCGTGCCAAGCAGGGCTACATCGTAGTGCGCCAACGTGTTACCCGCGGATCTCGTCGAAAACCCCGACCCACCATGGGTCGTAAACCCAAAAAGATGGGAACAGTGAAAATCACTCCTGGGCGCAGCCGTCAATGGATTGCTGAGGAACGTTCTGTCCGCAAGTTTCCGAATATGCGCGTACTGGGTTCTTATTACATCGCCGAGGATGGCAAGAGTCTCTGGTATGAAATCGTTCTCGTTGATCCAGATCACCCAGCCATTCAGGCTGATCCGCGAATCAAATGGATTCGTGACCCAACCCAAAAGGGTCGTGTCTTTCGCGGTCTTACTCCTGCTGGAAAAACATCCCGAGGGTTACGCCATCGGGGTACCGGTGCAGAGAAACTTCGTCCGAGCATTGGTAAATATGGGCGACGCGGAAAATAGCTTTACAAAATCTTCTTCTGGAGTGTGTATAACCCGTGGCCGTATCTGAAGGCCGACCGGTTCGTCTTAGTGCCCAAGCATCCGTTCAAGCCACAGAAGATGTAGAAAAAGTTCAAACAGCAATTGAGAACCTTTTTCCACAAAATCTCCGGAGCAGTCTAAAATTTAAGATTGCAACGCTTCGAGGGCATTACCATAATCCAATTGCTCGCATTGAAACCCAATTAGCGCAACGCGAGAAAATCGAACAGACGTTGGTCGCCATTGGTGAGGGTCTTAGTTTAGAAGATCGTGACCAAATCGCTAGAACGTTCGGATCACGGGTTGATAAGAAGGGTCAGTTGTTCCTTCGTCTTGATAAACAGGAGGCTTATCAAGGACGTGTCCGCATAATTAATCGCGGTGATTCAATCCGCCTTGTCATACGGTTTTCAGGTCGAAAACCATCTCAAAGTGAGCTTGAAAATCACTGTCGTCGGTTCAACCTCATTTAGGATTGGAAAATAATGCGTACCTATGATCTCCATGTTCGATTAAGTCCTCAAAGTAACGAAGTGGAGTTCAATCGCCTTCAAACCTTCGCCGCGACATTGGGTTACAAAGGATTAGTCATTGATGCACCCAAATCGGTTGCAGTTGAAAAAACTAACAACTCACTTGAGGTTTTTCATCGCTTGACACTTTCTCCGCGCAGTGCTGCACGCCTTAAATTTCAGGTGAATAAACAACGCAAACAGACTGACCTATTTGTCATTCAAGGACGCTCAAAACCGATTTGGCTCGCAGCAGCTGAAATTCCCAATGTTCACATGGTCATGCTCAAGGATATTGAAGACTTCAAAGTGGTTGATTCACAAGTAGCCAGAGCCATGGCAAAACGAAACAAACCGGTTGAAATTTGTCTACATAAATTACTAACCATTTCCGGCTCGCTGAGGTCAAGATTGATGCGTGTTATGGGTACAGCCTTAGAGCATTTGGTTCGTGCTAAATGTGCATTAATTCTCACTTCTGGGGCGCACCGTCTCTGTGAGCTGCGGTCCCCCAAAGATTTGGAAGCCTTAAGCTTCCTTGCATCAGTCCCTGAAGAGATTGCGAAAAATGCCATGCATCAAAATCCAATTGCTCTAATATCTCAACTTCAGGCGTCAAAGACGGCTGGTAAGACAAAGCCAGTTAGGAGGGAGATCTGAGGGTGCGACCCCGTCGTCGGTATCTCGCAGTTCGAATCCACACATCCAACAAACTCCCCTCAGAAACTGAATTCCGAAACGCTATCTGGAAGCAGCTTCAAGAGCTCTATGGGGAGCTGGGAGTAAGCCGAATTGGATTTTGGTTAATATCCTATCAACCGAAAGATAAGAGTTCAATTATTCGCTGTGAACACACTCAGGTTCGTCCACTTCGAGCTGCTCTTGCGACAATTACGGAGATTAATTCGAAACCGCTGCTTCTTCAAGTATTAGGGATTAGTGGAACCATTCGTAAAACGCTCACTCATCTTCCTGAGGCTGATCCACGACAGGTAATCAGACCTCGTAAACATCGCTAGATGCTATAATTTTCAACCCAACAGGGTTCTAATCAAGTTTGAATACCATGCCAAAACAGATAAAACTCGCCTTGCCATCAGACTCTTCGGGGTTCAGTGAAGCGCCGCCGCTCCAAACTGAGCCTTGTGCTATGACGATCTCGCGACGAGCCGAGAGCCCCCACCTTTTCCTTTTACAGCAGCACCGTACGGATGTCAACAGAAATTAAGAATCCTTGCCACAGTTGGAAAGCCCTCATGCGGAATCGCAATTTATACTTTCCATCGATAACCCAAACACAGGGATTGTATTTCATGAACTCCAAGTCGCTCGCTGATGGTTCCGGAGATATAGGATGAGAATGATAAATACCAACTTGTTCCAACCCCTCTTCTGCCGCCGCAGTCAAAATACAATATAGGTGTTCCGGGTCAATTACAAAAGCAGCTTTCGATTGGGCAATGTTTTCTGTTTCAGCCACTCGAACTACTCGAGCGGTCAAACCATGTTCATTAAACGTTCCGAGAAGTATTGCGCATCCTTCATTGGGCCAAGCACGTCGACGAATTCCGTATAATTGCCGTCGGTGCAACGATGTTAACTCAATTCGGGCGATTCGGAGTGGAGTCATAGGAGAACCCACAGCCAAAGACTTAAAAGCTTCTCACCTTTTGAGTCTTCGCATCTCAAGCCCCTAAACTCGAGGTAGCTACTGGCGATGTCAAAAGGCAAGTCTCGCGATCGACAATTCATGCGTCGCAGCATGATCATTAGTACAGTAGCCACAACCATCTTTTGTATCCTCTTAGCTTTGATGATTACTCGATGGGAACTTGTTGGGCAATTTCTCGATCTAATTGGCCCCGTGGTTGCAGGAGTGCTCGCAATCCTGTTACTCGTTCTCACATTCATAGGTCTAATCGTTTTGTTTGGTAATTTACGAGAATATTATGGTGAAACCGCGGGTTGGTTTGAACTCGTAATTTTTCTGATTATTGTAGTCGTAATCGCAGGTGTAGGATTCGGCTGGCTTCACGCGCTCCTCACTGGACTTCTTTGCATCGGGGTTATCTACTACCTTCATCAAGCCCAAGATTAGGCGACGGGTTTGAATTCTAAAATTTTGACTCTGTCAATAACAAGATTTTAAAGGTGCAACTCCTAAACGGCAAACCTGCAAGACCAACGAAAAGAAGAGGGCTTTCACACAACTCCCTTCTTATTTGGCGTTAATGGAGGACCCCTCGTTGTTCGGAAACACCCAAAGCTATGATATTGCCCTGACTACATTTAGTCCTGAGGGACGCCTATTTCAGGTAGAATACGCCTTTGAGGCGGTTCGAAAGGGCACTCCAATTCTGGGGATTCGTAGCTCAGATGGCGTCATCTTAACCGCCGCACTTCGAAAACATTCCCTCCAAGAACCCAATCACAACGACAAAATATTCACAATCGATGAATCAATTGGCACGGCAATTGCTGGATTATCCGGGGATGCCCGTTCACTTGTTCGGTATACAAGAGAACTCGCTCAAATTAACCGTCTAACTTTCGCTGAACCAATTCCTGTTAAGACACTAAGTAAGAAAGTTAGTGATCACATTCAATCCTATACTCAACAAGGGGGTACCAGACCATATGGAGTGTCGATGCTCCTAATTGGTGTTGACTCTGCTCCTCAACTTTATCTCACAACTCCCATCGGCACCTACTGGAGCTACAAAGCTTATGCCGTCGGAAGCAGTGCTGACCAAATGAATACAATCTTAGAAAAGGAGTATTCTCCCTCTCTCACCGTTGACGAAGCTCTACAATTAGCAGTTCGAATTCACAAGGAAACTGCCTCCGCACCGCTCCAACCCGAGGGACTCGTGGCGGCAAAAGTTACGACGGCTGACAAGAAATTCACACAATTGGATGGAACGGCCATCGAAGAATTGCTGACTTCAGCGTAATTTATGGAATAGTGATTGTTATGTCGGGAACGGGTGGAATGCGGGGCGATAAGCGCGTCGATTTAGGTGATGCAGCGTTAGCCCGGTTAGAAATGCATGGACATCGGTTCGAAATTATTATCGATCCAAAACTAGCTTGGAGCTTCAAGCAGGGTGAGGACATCGAATTCCGTGAAATACTTCGCGGCGATGCAATTTTTGAAGATGCACTACGAAGTAAAAAAGCTCCAACCGAAAACCTTGAAGAGGCTTTTGGGACCACGGATGAATTGGAAGTTGCCCGTGTCATTCTTGAAAAAGGCTCAATCCAACTTACAACTGAACAACGCCGTGAAATGGTTGAGAAGCGCCGCCGTCAAGTCATCGACATCATCGTCCGAAACTCGATTAACCCTAAAACTGGTCATCCACATCCCCCTGCCCGAATTGAATCAGCAATGGAAGAAGCTCACGTCGTCATCGACTCCACATTAACCGCTGAAGAGCAGGCTAGGGATGTCGTCAAGGCGTTGCAACCAATAATTCCCATTCGTATGGAAGTTCAACAAATTGCGATTAAGATTCCTGCCGACTTTGCACCCAAAGCCTACGGCATTGTTGAACGACAAGGCCACATCGCGAAAGATGAATGGCAAAAAGACGGGTCATGGATTGCCGTCGTTGAAGTACCAGCGGGTTTGCGTGGGGAGCTTATTGATGCCCTCAACAACCTTACTCGTGGTCGAGCAGAGATCAAGATTCTCAAAAAGGAAACAATGTAGGAGGAAAAACCACACGTGTCAATCCATTTTGAACAACAAGATATTGTCGTTCCTGGTCAACTCCTAGCCGAAGGCGATTTTCGTAACGGTGATGGAGCGTTCAAGGAACAAGAGAAGGTCTTTGCCGCAGTTATTGGTGTGGCGAAGATGAAAGGCAAAACGGTTTATGTAGTTCCCCTAAAGGGACAATACATTCCGAAAGTTCGAGATATTATCATTGGAAAAGTCACGGAAATTACGCTGAATGGTTGGCTTCTGGATTATGACAGCCCCTATCCAGCAATGCTTCCTGTCATGCATGCTTTATCTCGACGTGATGCTCAACACGCAAAAGAAAATCTCCGAAGATACTATGATATTGGCGACACGGTTGTTGCTGAGATCATTGCTGCGGATCGAACGAGAGATCCACTGGTTACAACCCTGGGTCGTGGACTTGGGAAAGTTCGTGGCGGATTGCTAATGACAATTGTCCCAACCCGTGTCCCGCGACTAATCGGTAGAAAAGGGTCAATGATTAACATGCTCAAATCAGATCTGAAAATCGATATTGTCGTCGGACAGAACGGACTCATCTGGTTGAAAGGTAGCCCGGATCGAATGAACATTGCTGTTGAAGCAATTCAACAAATTGAACGCGAAGCGCATACTAGCGGACTTACCGATCGCGTTCGAGACTTAATCAACGCAAAGATTGCAGAATTAAATGGTGAATCAAATGAGTGATAAAAAAGCTGAAGCAGAACAGCCATTGATAGATGCTAAGGGGCTACGAGCCGATGGTCGGAAGCTCGATGAACTACGACCTATACGATTAGAAGTTGGTAACCTTAGCCGCGCTGATGGATCGGCCTACATTGAACATGGTAGAAATAAGATTGTAGCTGCGGTTTATGGGCCCCGAGAACTCCACCCACGACATCTTGCTCAATCTGATCGAGCATTGCTCCGGGTGATTTATCGAATGGCAACGTTTTCTGTATCTGATCGAAAACGCCCTGCTCCAAGTCGTCGAGAACACGAAATCTCAATGGTTCTTCGTCAAGCACTTGAACCAATGTTATTTCTAAAGATGTATCCCCGTGCGGCAATTGATGTCTTCATCATGGTCCTTGAAGCTGATGGGGGCTCTCGCTGTGCGAGTACCACAGTAGCATCATTAGCTCTAGCTGATGCTGGGATTCCTATGCGTGGACTCGTTGCAGGTGTTGCAGCGGGTAAGATTGATGGAAAAGTCGTTTTGGATTTGAGTGATATTGAAGACAAAATCGGAGACGCCGATATTCCTTTGGCTATGGCTCCAGATCGTGGTGAGATCACTCTTATTCAAATGGATGGAAAATTAACAGCCGCGGAGTTTGGAGAAGCCCTCAGACTTGCGGAAGATGGAATTCATCAAATCCAAGAAATGCAGAGAGCAGTTCTTCTTGAGAAATATGCCCAAATCCGGGAAAAGGTCGGAGAAGAGGATGCAACTCCTCCAAAGGACATAAAGGAACCCGAAGAAGAACCCAAGACAACTAAAAAGCGCAAGAAGACTACAAAATCTGAAAAAACGGAAGATAAGCCCAAGACTACAAAAAAGACCAAGAAATCGAAGACCAAGGATGAAGAGTCAGAAACCAAGGAGTGATTTATGATGGACGTAGTTACTGAAATTGAACGTGAACAGATTCAAACTCTGCTTCGGGAAGGCAAGCGTATCGATGGTCGCGGCTTTGATGATATGC
>JAEOSV010000112.1 GCA_016840185.1 Candidatus Hermodarchaeota archaeon
AGAATGAGTTGCCCGGTCCCCCGAATGACAATGTTACCTTCATGAACTTGGGTCTGATCAGATATCAAGACTGTTTCATTATCAATAACCCAAGTTCCAGCCGCTGATACTTGAGGAACAAGGAAAACAGGCACAATTAGCAAGAAAACGGGAATTACAAAAAGTTCTCTACGAAACCCTCCACTAAAACGAGCAAGCCTCCCATCCATCGAAACCGCCTGCCCAAAACCCAACCAGTGAAACACCTATAGTTGCTTACGAACTAAAAACAGTTTGCATTTATATCAAATTCAGTCATACCCGCTTCTTTTAAATAAGGAAGCGGACTAATCGAGGTTCTGGATAACTTGCGTAGTTTCACCAAGGTGATTAAGAACCTCTATTCGCGTAACCATGTGTCCGTTAACGGCGTGCACAGCGCAGGACAATAGGTTTGGGAGTTAAAATAGACTTGTTAGAGCTAGCTTACTCCGAAAACGAAGTATCCACTATCTTCACCTTAAGATCCGTTCCCCGCAAACATCCTACATGGCAATTTCTCTAGCTGTGTCTAAAACATCAAAAATAATACGTCTTTCGTCCACAACCACTCCTTTTTTCACATAGGAAGTAGAGAAACAACATTCGCTGGTGATTATTGTGCGCCCCAAACCCCTTCAAAGTAGTCGTGCTTCATGGACTTCAAAAAAGTCTCGTAGCATAAAACCATTAACAAAAATAGAACGCAGGTTATTCGTTCATCTCCCTGAATTACGAAGAGATTTGAAAAACGATTTTATTAAGCAAGTTGGTTCAGCCGTTGAGATAAATTAGTTGAAGAGCATTTAGATAGAGTTCTCAATTATTTTAGGCATAATTTCATTGAAAAATCAGGAATGATAATCAACCAAACAATCGAATTTCTCTATTATATCTTTAGATTCAGTTGGGCGAGAGGTGAAGCTGTTCCAGATGAAGGTGTACTTTCGGAAATACTCCATGCTGTTATTTGGGCATACTTACAGAGATATTATCGATTTTCATGGGATGAGCTTGAAGAAAATAAACTTCAAGAACTGGAAAATAGAGCAGCAGATTTAGCTTATGAAATTTCAAATAAGATAATGTGGCCAAATCGAAAATAATCTCTAAGCATAGACTCTCGTATTCCGGATTATAACATAATACAAAAACCTAAAACACTCATGTTTTCCTTGTCTTACGTGTTCTTTCGATTTCTCTCGATGGCGTCCAAGACTTAGCTCTACAGGCTTTTTTTGCTAAGCGATCGACTGCTTCGTTATTTGCATCACCCATGTGTCCCTTTATGTGATGATAACTAACCATATTCGTTGGATCAATCTCCCAGATTTGCTTTAGAATGTTACAATGAGTGGTCGTTGTTTCTTTGCAGCAATCGTAGACACGGGTTATGCATTTAATTGCCCATTCGCTATCAGAAAACAGCTCTATTGAACTCAAGGAGGCTCCAAGCTCAAGGCTTCTTTTAATGGCATTTAGTAATGCACAAAGTTCCATTCGATTATTAGTTGTTTTAAGATAAGGCTCTTTATTCGATCCATCAATCTGCCTTTCTTCCCCCTGAATGCTCATTATAATTCTATAGGCCCAGCCACCTGGTCCTGGATTTCCTAAACAGGCTCCATCAGTCCATATACGAGTTTTCATACTCTACTAGTTAAGAACAGCAATTCATAACCATAACGCATTTAAACGAACCAATTTCGCCACCAATTCGTGGAGTTCTTCAACCCAAATTCAACACCTATCACGGACAAACTACCAATGACCAGCTTCCCAACCATCACCACACTCGAACAACTCAACACCCTACTAGAACGCCATCCCTACCTTCGAGACCGCCCAACCTTCCCCAAACAATACTGGCACGCCCAATGCTACCTCTACCTCAAACACGCCAAACTCACTCACACCCTCCCAAAAACCAGCACTCACCACCTCGCCCAAACCCTCGGCATCAGCCACATCGTCATCGGTTACTGGCTCAGAAACGAACGCCGACCCCGCCTCATCGAATCCCTCACCACCCACGAACAAGCACGCCAAAACCACGAAACCAAACTTCCCCAAGAACACGATCAATACCGCATCGACCCCAGCACCACCTACGAATCCGTCCGCTCCCTCAAAGACCACCCCCATACCCCCGAAACCCTTGTCAACGCCATCGAAACCATGTACCACAAGGTCGAATTCAAACGTTTCCTCATCGCCGACCTCAAACCCTACCATGAATCCGGCCCCCGCTGGACCCGCACTATCGCTAAATCTATTGCAAAACACCGCAACGAAGTAGAGACACTACTTAACCAGCGCATCTCCCTTGACCACCTCCCCCACACCCGTATCCGCATCGGAATCCACAACCACACCCTCTACCTTTACCACCACCGCATCGACCCTACAGACTGGCTCACCCTCCTCAACCACGAATACTTCTACTTCGACACCACCGACACCAAACACTACCTCATGAACCAAGCCAGAAACCACCTCAATACAACAGATCCTGGGTTGAGCAGTCTCATCCAACAAGTCACCGACCACCCCGGAACCCCCGAACACCCCAAATCCATCCTCGGCGACATCAGTCGCCTCCGCCCCTACCTCGTTGGTGCAAGTCTCAAATTTCTTATAGAAGCCAGCGCCCAAGACTTCGACCAAATTCAGCTCTTTATTACCCGACTTGGACGCGACACCCACGGCTTTGAAATCGGTGGCATTCACAACCCTCGCTTCCCGAAAGGCATAGAACGCGACATCCTCTTCACTCGTCTCATCGCCATCGCCTTCAGTGACGGCCACATCCACCATGAATCCAAACAATTCACCTACATCGAAAATGAAACCGAACGCCGCCGATACGTCACCACCCTTATAAAACAACTCGGCGATGTCTACGTCGCTCACGATGAAAGAACAGGAACTGACCGCCTTAACATGCCCGTCACAATAGGACGCCTCCTCGAACAAATCGGCGTTCCAGCTGGAGACAAACACCTGAGCCCAAACTATCGCCTCCCAGAAGCCATCCGCAAAGGGTCAATTGAAGCCAAATGCGCATACCTCGAAGAAGTCATCCCTGAAGACGGATACTTTCACAAACACCATGGACCAAAATTTGGTATTAAACGGGCTCAGATTCTAGATGCCGGGCCCAAAGCTGAAGATTATCAATTCAAATCAAAAATCTCAGACGAAATAAGAACCTTCATTCTGGAACATGGTGATAAAAGGAGCAGAACAATCCGGGATGAACCACCAATTGCGGAAACTGTTCTTGTCTATGGGAAAATAAAGCTTCTCAAGAATCAAAATGATCCCAAAATTAGTGAACCAGCGTCTCAATTGAAAAGAATCATTCTCGAAACTCCTTGCCAATTATTAAAAGACGAACTTGAAATCTGTCAAAGCCTTGATATCGAAATGAATGAAAGAATCAAAGAGATCCACCTTCACCAATCTGGACGAATTTCAGTAATGTGGGAAATTATAACCAAAAATGAAGAAGATGCAATTCACTGGGCAAAAATTGCAATGCCATCTTCCAACCCAAAACGAAAGAAAGTCAAAGAATGGCTCAACTCGCGAGAAAGCTAACAGGTTTTCATTCCTCGAAATTTTGAATAACTTGAGTTGTTTTGCCCAAGTGATTCTTTACGGTAATTCTCATAGCCATATGTCCGTTAACCGCATGAACAGCGCAAGAAAGACACGGATCGTACGACCTGACCAGCATCTCTACATGGTTGGTTATTTTTTGGTCGATGTGACCGTTCTTGATGAGTCGTTTTGCCATGGTTTGTACGCCTTGGTCCATGGCGGGGTTGTTGCCGACGGTGCTGACGATGAGGTTGATGTTGGTGAGGATGCCGTTGGGGTTGGCGGTGTAGTCGTGGATGAGGAGTCCGCGGGGGGCTTCGAGGACGCCGACGCCGCG
>JAEOSV010000113.1 GCA_016840185.1 Candidatus Hermodarchaeota archaeon
ACCCGCATCTCGGTATCATGATGAGCAAAACTAAGAAATCTGCAATCAGCCATCCCCAGAATATCGAGGTGATGCTTAATGTGAAGTAAAAGAACACAAGAGGTAAAATGAAGTTCAAAATTGTTTGAAGGGCACCATATACTAAACTATTTTCAATTTTAAGATAGGCCTGATAAATCCAAAGGAATAACTGAAACAGGCTAAATAATAAAACAGTAATGATGAAAATAATTGCATCTAAGGACCAAATCGGCACAGGAGTCGTTAGTAAATACAGAACTGCGGTGATTGGAGAAAATAGGATTCCAAATATAATCCCATATAACGTCCATTGATGAATGATTTTATCTCCTTCATTGGGATTTCTCGCAGACAATCCTTTTTGTTGTAAAATCCACCCAATCCATTGTGTAATTATTGAACCGAGGAAAGAGAGACCTAATGCGAAGATTTGAATATAGCCCATCTCTTCGGGGAGCAGCCAACGAGCCATGAAGAAAATGTAGACAACTTGTACACTTCGAACGAGAATTATGCGGAACCAGCCAATGGAAGTTGAACGAATATATTTCACCGCTAGTCCAGGATCTTTAGACTCTTCCGCCAACATCGGTTCACCCTATTCAGATTCTTAGTCGATTGTTAATGACGTGGCACTTACGAATTCAGTTTTTTAAAGGTTGGTTTTTCGGTTATTATTTCCTCCTTCGTGGAACTGAACTGGCTTTGAGTGAATATTAACTGAAGATTATTTGACTGGTTCTCAGGAACCAACACTCCTCAATTCTAGAACACTTATGTTCTTGAAAGCTTACCTTCTCTTACATACAGGTGCTCAAATGGATCCCATTATTCGATGGCTCTTCAAAATAAAAGATGTTCCCATCTTAGAAAAACAAACCCTAATGGATCTTACGAAATATGATAAATCGGCTTTTTGGTGGGTTCTCCACAACCGCATATACTATGATATTCTTCAATTGCAGAAGACAAGAAACCAACTATACCGACCAATTTCCAAACAGGTGATACTTGGGCGGTCCTTGATTTTGTTTCTGTTGTATCTTCTTTTTCGTGTTATTCTCATGAAATTTATTTTACGATTATGTAGACATAGAGGTTCAAAATTAGAGAAGGCGATTCTGTTTACCACTGATTTTACCTCTTGGACAACAATGACGAGTTCTCAATCGAAAACGCCGAAAAAGGTCACTTTGTGTTTCAACCCATTTTTGATAAAATCCGACAAAAAGGTTCAAGAGTCCATGTTGTTTCCACAGCACCATTTGGCTTTAGTTTTCTCCGTAATATCAAACGAGCACTTGAAATGAAGGGAAGTCAGCAATTGGGGACATTCGTTCCGCTGGAATGTTATTTCTCAATTAATCTCATAATTAAACTCTTCAAAGCTAAACGGCATTTTAATTTGGTATATCAAAAATTAACTAAAAGTCCTCAGGCAACGACATCACTAAAGTTTCAAAATATCGCCTTTCTATCCAGTTATCCAAATTACTTCGAGTATTATTTTCGTACTTATCTCCCACTATCAGTTCTATACTATGAACTAGCTTTGAATGCAATTAACCAGGAAAAAATTAACTTAGTCTTTTTGGTTGATGAATATCTCCAACTGGGAAGAGCGTTGCAGTTTGCTGCTCACAAAGCACGACTACCTGTTGTTGCAATTCAACATGGAATAATTCACAGGTACCATCCCGGATACTTCTATACTCCCAAGGTGATTTCACCTAAGAAAGGTGCACATTTTCCATATGCCCCGCTTCCATTGAAAACAGCTGTATATGGGCCCCACACAAAACAGATACTCACAGAGGTGAGTGCGTATCCTAAACCATCTGTTGTTGTCACGGGTCAACCCCGCTACGATCGGTTAACAAAAGTCCATGAGATTTATAGTAGAGCAGATTTTTGCCAACAACATAAATTAGACCCAAAAAAGCCAATTGCTCTTCTAGCTACCCAACCATTTCCCTTGGACCATCTTCGGGTTGAATTCTTTGAAAACACAATGCAAGCATTGAAGGCTTTTACAGATATTCAAGTTGTTATAAAACCTCACCCGAATGAAAAGTCACAATGGCATCAAACAAAATTATCCACAATGAATGTTGACGCGACAGTACTGCCCCCCCATGGAGATACGATCGAAGCGATATTTGCTTCTGATCTTTTCTTTTCTGTGAATTCAACAACCATACTTGAAGCATTATTGTTACAGAAACCTGTAATAGTTGTAAATTTCTCCAATCTTCCAGAAGTACTCCCTTGGACTAGTGACAATGCCGTCATTGAAGTCAAAGATATAACTCATTTGAAAAAAGCAACCCGGCAACTGCTTCAAGGTGACAAGATACGTCAAACACTTGAAACGAATCGTGCAACCTTTCTCTACTCACATCTATTCAAAATCGATGGTAAGGCCACCGAACGGATGATGAATTTAATTGAAGAGCTACTGGACTAAGGAGAATAACTTCTAGGCTTCAACCTGATCCAAGCAGTTTCCTTTGCCAACCATCAGTTCTGTATTCATCATGTCGCTTAATTGGGAGGGCCATTATTTCTTCAAAATCATCCTCGGTCCAACCAAATTTCTTTAGCACGTATTCTTTATCGCGGTTGAGTTCTTTTTCATCGTACAAAGTTTTCTCTAACTGGTCTAATGCTTCTTTGCGAGTTATCTGATTTGACATGATGTAGGTAGATAAGTGGGCTTTTCGCTTGTCGATGTTAAATTTACGTGGGAGAATATACGCCTGATAGAATTTAGTAAAAAGTGACTCGAAATGCTTGCCCCCATAATCTTCCCAACCAAAGTCGTTAATAAGGAACTTCTTTGCATTTTCTCGGTTGTATTCTAGATAATTGAGCAGGGGGATACTCTGAAAACCTCGAAACTTCTTCAAGTAAACCAATCTTAGGAATCCAAGTTTTGGAAATGTCTTAAGTTTCTTTGTGCCAAACTTACGGTGAATATCCTCCAAGTTGACTAAATCGTTTTTAATCCACACCCAGCTTTTGGGCATAATCCCTTCTGTCGCAAAATTACTTCCGCTTAGGATGTATTTTACTCCCTGTTGTCTCGCAACTGCATATATCACTGCAACTATAGCATGGTCAGTGATAGCTTCGATATCTACAACAGAGGCGTTGAAATAAGCTAATTGTAAGTCTTTGAATTCTTCCCAATTAATAACGTGTGTGTACAAATCTACATCAATACGTTTCAGCACTTTTTCGATATTTGTAACTGCTAATCGAGAGTTCCATCCATTATCGAGATGAACAGCCAAAGGTCTTAATCCAAGCTCTTTGGATTTTAACGCCATGAAAGTACTGTCGACTCCCCCCGAGACGCCTAATATGCAATCATATTTTTTATGTGCTCCCTTATCTTGGATCTCTTTGATAATACGGTTGAGTTCGGCGTTCTTCTTTTCGTCCGGGAGGATAAACTGAGATTTCCGCTTCTCGTAATTTTTACAGTGATTGCAAATACCTTCTATATCAAATTGGATATTGGGGTCTGTAGTGTCCATCACACATCGAGTGCAAACTTGGTATTCAGGTGGCAATTTGTTATCCCCGTGCTTGTCATTTAAGATACTGTTTTAATTCTTCCTGAGTTGGATAATTTATTAGAACAGCTCTGTGTGGGCCATGAAATACGAACATACTTCCAGCTGCAACTGCAGAGACACCCCCTCGTTCAACGGCGTCTTGAAAATGTTGCAGAGTTCCTGCCCCGCCTATTGCAACTACAGGAATATTGACAATGTCAGTTACATGTTGTAATAATCGTAAATCGTATCCTTCCATGGTTCCATCACAATTGATAGAGTTAAGGAGAATTTCTCCTGCTCCCGCCGCTTCTACTTCTTGGGCAAATTCAACTGGGGCTTTTTTTGCGTTAATTGTTCCTGAATGTGTAAACACCTGATATTTGCCCTCCCGTTGTCCTTTGCAATCAATGGACACAACAACACTTTGGCTACCAAATATTCCCGCTGCTTCTTCTATCAATTTGAGGTTAGTTGCAGCCGAATTAAACACTACTTTTTCAGATCCCATTTTAAGCAACCTTTGAGCCGTTTCAACGTCAAGAATTCCTCCTCCGTAGCCAAAGGGCATAAAACACTCAGTAGCAATATCCTGGATTAATTCAAATTGGGGGGGACGTTTTTCAATAGTTGCTGTAATATCAAGAAAAACTAGTTCGTCAACTTCTTTGTCATTGAATATTCGTACTGCGTTTATCGGATCACCGACATATGTTGGATTTTTGAATTTAACCGTCTTTACCAATCCTTGGCCTCGAAGCAACAAAACTGGTATGACGCGTGTCCGTAGCATTAGCATAACTCCGCGAAATTCTTGAGTACTTGCATACCGAATTTATGACTCTTTTCGGGGTGGAATTGTAATCCATAGATATTGTTTTGGATTATTCCTGAGGCAAATTCGATACCATAGTTAGTTGTTGCTAGAACGGATTTTGGTGATTTGCACTTTACATAAAATGAATGGACAAAATAGAATCGGGGGCTTTCATGCATTTCCTTGAATAGACAAGAGTTCTGTTTGACTGTCAATGTGTTCCAACCCATATGAGGAACCCGCATTTTTTGATCAAGATGAAAATCAAATCGCACGGTAATTGCATCAATCCATCCCAGCCCATTCAATTGCCCCTCCTCACTCCTCTTAGTCAGTAATTGCATACCAAGGCAAATTCCTAGGAGCGGAATGCGTTCCTCAACAACTCTTTCATTCAGGATAGGAATGAACCCACACTTTTCAAGGTTCGTCATTGCTTTGTCGAATGCCCCGACACCTGGAAGAATAAGCTTCTCAGCATTGCGGATAACCTCTACCTGTGATGAAATCTCTGCGTTAAATCCTAGTCTTTTCAACATATTCAGGATTGAGCCAAGATTCCCCATTCCATAATCAATGATTGTTAGCATTTTTGCACCCAATTCATTTCTGCTTCTTGTTTATGAATTATACTACAACGTTCAGGGTGGTTGTTTTCGCTTTTAGGGTTTCTAATTCGTCAAGATGCCATATCCATAAAAGGTCAAAAGAAATCAGTTAAGAAGAAACTGATATGTCACCCCAAGAATCTGTAAAAATCGGTGCGGTTATTCCAGCTCGAAACGAAGCAGAGCGAATTAAGGATACAATATCTGCTCTCAAAGCTCAAACTCTTCCAATTAATCAAATCATTGTCGTTGATGATGGGTCTACAGACGAAACTGCTGAAATTGCCATTAACCTTGGTTGCAAAGTCATTCAACTCCCTTTTCACAAGGAATCCTATGTTGGAAGACCGGAATTAGTTCCCGTTTTCAACGCTGGTTTAGCGCGATTAAGGGGATGCACATATGTTCTAATTGTCGGAGCTGACCACCGGCTCCCTCCTGAATATGTCGAACAAATTATCCACCGGATGCAAACAAATCCAAAACTTGTCATCGCTAGCGGAAAAATCAAGGAAGAACCTTGTACAGATAATGCCCCGCGTGGATCGGGACGAATAGTTCGTTGTGACTTCTGGAAAAAAGCAAAAAATTTACAATATCCAATAGGTTGGGGCTGGGAGGGTTGGTTGATTTTCAAAGCCATGCAAATGGGGTTTGAATCAAAATGTTTTCCTGATATCGTTACTGAAATCGGACGACCCACACGAAGGGATGCAAAAAAAGCTCGATTAGCTGGTCGAGGGCTTTACGCACTGGGATATCATTGGGTTTATGTTTTGCATTTAGCTTTTACCACCTTTCTAAAATCTCCCAAAGCCTCCTGGAATCTACTCTGGAACTGGCTGACTCATCCTGGTGTTAAAAGATATGCTATTGCAGAATGGGTTAATCAAATGCAAAAACGACGGTTTAAAGAAAGACTTCGAATAACTGCTTCCGGAAAGTCGAAAAAGAAGAAAAATAGAGGTTAGCTGGGAAAAAACTTGAGAATTTCAACAGAAATAGTGGAAATTTTACGTGCTCAAGGACTAGATTTTGTCGCCACATATCCCTGCGCAAAATTTCAGTCACTGTATAACCTAATGCATGCTTCCTTTCGATGTGTTGGAGTTGCCAAAGAGGAAGAAGGCGTAGGCATCTGTGCTGGGGCAAGTCTAACTGGTGCGAAGCCCGCAATGTTGATCCAAAGTACAGGGCTAGGAAATATGATTAATGCACTGTGCTCTTTGACGTTAACCTATCAACTTCCCCTCCTCGTATTAGCAAGTTGGAGAGGAAAATTCGATGAAACGATTTCTGCACAACTCAAACTAGGGCAAAGCATTCCTGCACTGCTAAAGTCAATAGACAGCCCACCACATATCATTGAAACGAAAAATGATTTACCAAAAGTTGCCCAAGCAGCTTCCAAAGCGTTTGACTCACAAACACTCCAAGTGGTTCTACTTAGTCCTTTTCTCTGGGAACAAGATTCTCCCTCGCAACCATTAACCGAATGGGGCTCCACAACTCATTCCTCCCGAACCCCAATGAAATTACCCCCTCTAACCTCTGGATTACATACAAGATATGAACTCATTAAAACAAGCATCCCGTTCCTAGAAGGTAAAATCGTTGTAAGCAATATTGGCTATCCCTCACGAGAATTATATCAGCTACGCCATCAACCATCAAATTTCTATATGCTTGGAAGCTTGGGGTTAGCCTCATCAATTGGACTCGGTATTGCAATGTGTACCCCACGGAACGTTGTCGTTATTGATGGTGACGGAAGTATACTGGCGAATTTAGGTTCTCTTGCTACAATCGCCCATGTCGCTCCTCCAAACCTGACCATTCTAGCTGTAGATAATGGAGTTCATGGATCAACGGGAAATCAACCAACCGCTACTAGCTCTTGTGTGGATTTGGCTGCCACTGTCAAGGGCCTTGGGTTTCACCAAGTTTATCGAGGATCGACATCTAAACAACTTAAGAGTATATTTAAGGAGCTTGGCTCTGGACTTAATTTTGTACACATACCTTCTCGACCTGGAAATGCCGACGTACCGATAATTCCCCTAACACCTCTGGAAATCAAACAACAATTCATGAAGCTTGTTTAGTCCGCCACTCCTAGCTGTTCAACCCTTGTCTATTGTTGCATTTTTTTGGCAATTTGAATCGCTCTCTCGGTTGCATATTCCGCATCAGGAGCTAGGAGATAGGCAACAGGTTCAATTCCCACGAGTCCTTTGTCAATCAGAACGTCAGAGGATTTCGATTTCAGAAAGATTTTCTTCATTCCAGCAAGAAGTGCCTCGTCGGTATCTCGCAAACCATCTATTCGTTGACGAGTTACCTCTGTGAACGTATATCCATTTTGCTCAAGAACCTCTTCTAAACTATCAAGATATTTGAAAACAATTGCAGCTAACAGTTCAGGATTAAATTGTTGAACTAGTAGCAACACTTTTGATAAATGATATGAGCCCCGAAATTCAGGTCTGGTAAATGAATGCGGTCGCATATGATGGGATACAATACGACTAGGAAAGCCAGCCACATCATTAATGTCTTTAGCCTTTTGAACACTCATCACTAGCTGGGAACCCACTTGGGGAATAAGAATTCGAAATTCAGGGGTATCCGCTAATATCTCGGCGCTTCGAATTAAACTATTCAGCACGTCGATACGATTATCAGAGGTAAATTCGTCAGCACACACCATACAATCCCGAAGTTCAGGATTTTCTTCCCGGTGTAACTGGCAAAGGGTCCCCCCGATTTTCTGGCTCGTACAAAAAGTGCAGAGTGCGGTTATTCCCTCTTCTAAACTCATTGGGTTTTGGGAGAGTTGTTTAGTGAAATTCTGTGCGGTTTGACGAACATTTGCTGAATAAAACGGTTCAAATCGTTCACGTTGGGATAAGCTTCGTGAAACACTCGCCTGGGTTACACCCAGAAGTTTCGCAGCTTGTTCTTGTGTAAAACCGTAGTCTTGAATAAGATGGTAGCTAATCAATGCACGGAGTGCTGGTAATAACTTATTGACCATAGTTTCGCAGGGCGGGCGCACGTCTTATGAGCCTCCACCACAATGGGGTGTCTGTTGTGAACCTTTCGTTCACTACTAATAGCATTTCCGGTTTTCATAAGCTTTGTTGAACAGAGGAAGGAGTTGTTACCGCATCAGGTGCGGAACGCCGAATTGCAGTAGCTACACGTTCAAAAACTCGAACAACATTGGTTCCTTCTTTTGAAGAACAAGGAACGAAATCTGCCACATTGAATTCTCTACAAAACCGGTGAATCAGATCCTGAGCAATATGACTGGGTAGATCTGTTTTTGCCCCTGCGAGTACGATCGCCTCTTTATGATCGGAGTGCGCATATTGATTAATGAGATTTAGCCATTCTGCTCCCATAGTCAAGGTATCAGGACGAGTCTGATCGATTACCAATATTACTCCAGTAGCCCCAGAAAGAAATTTCGGCATTAGAAATCGAAACCGATTTTGCCCACTCAAATCCCAAATGCTCATATTCAGAGGACCTGCTTCACCGTTGCATATTTTCTGTGCGAAGTTTATTCCAACAGTTGGAGACACATCGATGAATTTGTCAAAAACAAACTTGTGGACCAAACTTGTTTTTCCTGCTTGACTTGCACCAGCCACAATAATTTTGACAAGGGGTACTTGCTGTCTGGTCACCTTACTTACCTCTGTATTTTGGTTGCAGAGACGCTTAAAGCCTCCACACTCGCCTCCTTTCCACGAATTGGCAGACAAACAAACTAGTGTGCAGTTGGTTAATTGGAGACCTAGAGAATGGGAGATATTTTATTCGGGAACACCACTCTTCTAGCTACTTCCCTTTGACAAATCACTTAGTGACATATGGTGGATGGTGTGAAGGCCTTTATTGCAGGAAAACCAATCATTAGCACCAGTGATTGGCCTTCAAAAGTGGCGTGTGTCACTTTTTTTGCTGGTTGTAATCTGCGATGTCGATTTTGCTTTAATGCACCTCTTCTCGAATTTAGTGAGCAATTCAAGATTGATTTAGAACTTCTTTATCCGGAAATAGAAGAAAACCGGTATCTAATTGATGGAGTTATAGTTACTGGAGGAGAGCCAACACTTCAACTGGAGGCTCTTAGAACCCTTGCGGAATGGGTTCATCAACAAGAAATGGAATTTGGGTTGATGACAAACGGTACAAAGCCCAAAGTCATTCAGCAGTTAATTGCTGAAAGCCTTCTAGACTATATTGCTGTAGATATCAAAACAGCACCTCACCGAAATGAATACGTTCGGGTCACTCAGTCAACGGGTGACATTTTAGATCGTGTTAAAGAGACCGTATCGCTCCTCAAGGATTCGAAGATTAGCTACGAATTTCGCACCACTCTTGTTCCTTCACTTGTCGATACAATCGAACAACTAGAACAAATACGTAAATGGGTAGGCTCAAAGCAATACGTTCTTCAACATTTTCGCCCCGCAGAGACAGTTCTCGATCCTGAATTAACTAAATCCTTTACCCCCCAAGAACTCAAACAGTTCCAGCAATATGCTCAGAAACATAAGATAACGACACGATTCCAATCTCTCACTAATGCTTTCGTTTAGAAGACTTTAAACTGAAGATTCAATGGAAATTCTAGAAATCAATACATAAAGGTGTTCGTTATGACAACATGGGCCGTTCAATTGCTCAATGGGTCCAAACATAGTTTCGTTGATTTACAACAAACTCTTGGACAATATTATCAGCTCCAAACAGGTTGGCTTCACAAACTTCAATCATGCATCAAGGAACAACCAACATACTCGGTTCATACTAACTTAATCGAATCGACAAAGGGGCCTGCAAATGAAAGCCTCAATGCTCCCTTTCTAATTCTCCTTATTACAAATACATGCCTAACGGTAAGTTTTCTCGGAGAACTAACAGAAGAAGAAACTGGCTATATTGTTGGAGTGTGGCCCGATAAGTTCCTTCAAATTCTCAGATCAGATGAGGATGCGGTTCTAAATTTACTATACATTATCACTGACCAACCTGACCTTGTTAGCAGAATTGAGATTCATTTCTAACATCCAACCAAAGCATTGCTTTGGAATCTCCTAAGACGTTTGATTTGTGTCAGAACGTGAGATGAAAAAAAATTAATATGTTGACGCATTCAATGAGGACTCACTGGAGACTCTAGAACCGTGCCCGACAAACAATTGACTATAACAAAAGGTGAGAAGCCACAAGGACTATTCCGCATCCTGAGAGTCGAACAACGGCATGAACGAAGCGGACGGGTGGTCACACTTATTGATGCAGAAAGTATGGGCGAAATAAAAACAGATCTCCGAAAACGCCAGTTTTCTTATCAAATCCTTGGGATGACTGATACAACAATAAAACCTGGATTCTGGTTGCTAAGTCCTCGTGAAGACATTGGAATCATCTCCGAAGTGGAAAACATCACCAAGAAGCAAACGAGAAAGAAATCCCCTAAAAGAGTAGTCCTGAGAGTAAAATTCGAAGATACTGGTTCTATCCGATTAAATGAAACCTGGACTATATTCAAAAAACAACCTGTCACTCGCCGCGAAATGGGTCGCTGGGAAAAACGGATGACCGAGGACGCTTCACAATATTATTGGCAGATTCTTCCTGGCGTTTTAGATAAGGTTCTCTTCGAACCCACTGAAGGAGTAAATGGAGATCAAGTAAGAAAAATCCGAAATCTCCAAAATCAAATTTTATATCAGGCAATTAAAAAGGCAAAATCAAAAGAATCGGTGAAACTTACGAGTACTCACCTTGTTGAGGCAACACGAGAGATTCTTGAACCCTTTGATAAGGACTAGGGCGCATACGAAAAGTTTAAGTGAATCATATGCGCGGCATCCCACGAAAGGAAATTTTCGGGAGGTTACAACAATACAGTTCTGCCCGAAATGTGGGAGTCTACTACGCCCAGAAAAAAATAAAGCTGGCAAAACAATTCTCAAATGTTCCTGTGGCTATAAATCCTCAGCAAAGGAAACTGAGGGTTACAAGGTAAAGTTCCCTATACGCCACACTGAGAGGGATTACATCGTTGTAGTTGAAGAAGATACTGAGGGAAAGAAACGTAGAAAACGCGTAATCGATGAAGACGAAAGACAAGAAATGCTTGAATTAATGCTAGATCACTTCCCAGATGATTAACCTCTACTAATTTTTTCCTTCTCTCTAGCTCAAAGCAACGATTCGCCTAAATCTAGCAGAGGTTAGTGAATTCCTCGAAAGCTAAACCTGTTGGGTTCTTACACATAGAACGGAATCGGTCGGTATCCATGGTCTTGTGCGGCCTGCTCTTCCCTTCGGGCTTCTCTTGCTAATTCATTTAATTGGGCTTTAATTACCGATTGATTTTGAATCAATGATTGGATACTACCATCCAAATCGAGAAATCGGTTTATAGCTGAAAGCATACTTGCCGCGGCTTCTGGGTCTGGTGCCTCTGCAGACGCAGTTGCTAATAAACAGTATCCGTCTAGTTTTCGGATAAGGCATTCATTGAG
>JAEOSV010000114.1 GCA_016840185.1 Candidatus Hermodarchaeota archaeon
ATAAGAAACGGAGTTCCCGTTGCAACGTATTGCATGGGATATTGTGTTGAAATGGCAGACCTAGGAAGCCCCACGGTTGAAGCAATTTCTTGGTGGTTTTCCAGTTTTGTAAGGAATTGGGGTGCGGGTTGAATCATGCGAACAACATCTGCCGAAACGTATTCCACAGGGATTTTTCCAATTCCCAGTTCTAAGCTAGTCTCAGTGACTGAAGCCTTGACCAGTTTGGTGTGTTTCAAGACAAAGGCACTACCAAGGGTGGGATGACCAGCGAAGGGAATTTCTCGTGCAGGAGTAAAAATGCGCACTTTGAAGGAGCACCCATTCAGGATAGTTGATTCGAAGAAAGTCGTTTCAGAGAAATTCATCTCCAACGCGATACCTTGCATCACTTCATCTGTAATTTTCGAGTTCGCTTTAAGGTCCCAAAATGTGGCAAGTTGATTGCCACCAAAGGGGTAACGTTCATCGACAAATACACTCGTTTGAACATAGGGAAGCGTAGACATACGAATCACCGTAGCAAAATTTGATAGCTTCTCATCAAAAAGGGCTTTCCTTTTCGGTTTACGAACATTGCAGAGAAACCAAGAGCCTGTAAGTTGACAAGAGTGTTTTAAATACCCCGAATCCGAGGTGTAAAAGAGCGGATAGACACAGGTGATCACAGTATGATCGAATTTAACACCCATGTAATGGAAGGAAACATGATACAATTACCTGATTGGCTGATTGAAAGTGCTGGTTTGAAAAAGGGCGATGTCCTCCGGTTGGCAGTTCTTCATAAAGTCATTGTTCAAATGGCAGAACAACCAGCCAAGAAAACAACGACCAAACCGAAGACGAAAACAAAAGCCAAACCATAAGAATAATCACTTTGTTTTTCTTACCACTTTGCTACGAGTTTCCATTTTAATTGTATAATTCGTTCCGATATTCCCTTTCCCGATAAAATCTAGCGTTTTAGGCGTTAAAAGCTGTTTTCCTTGCATTGGAATGTGCCTAACTTAGGAGCTTGTTTTTAAAGAGGTTAGTGTATTCACTGGCTATGAAAACGAAACAGAAATTTTCAGGGAACACTGCGTTTGAGGTGTGTCGCCATTTAGCCCAATCAATTGGTATTCGCGTGCATGGACTTGAGAACACCGTTCCAACGAAGGATTATCTCTCAGGCCAGTTATCGGAATATGGTCTTGAAGGGGTGCAGGCGGAAGCATTTCCTGTTTTGACCAGTCGCCAAAAAAAAGCCCAAATAACCGCGGGAAACTACACATTTGAAGGATTAAGCTTCGGATTATCAGGATCCACAGATATCGAAGGTATAACTGGACCCGTGGAAAAATACACCTCTTGGAGTTGGAATCCGACTTCCGAGAAGTTACGCAGTTATACCGATAAGATTGTTGTTTTGTACACTCGAGATTTTTCACAGAAAGTGGTGCAAGATCTCATCCAAGCGGGAGTACAGGGAATAATTTATGTTACGTATCATCCCGGGATTCCACCGCATCTTCCCATGGGTTTTATCTATAGTGCATTGAACACCGGGGATTTCGACCTGCTACCTCCGGTAATTTCAGTGAGTTATCAGGATGGAGCAAAGTTATTGGCTAATTCTAGAGAGATAACCATCCAGGCAGATGTGACGATTCTACAATCGGAAAGCTTCAATATAGTTGGTGAAATTCCTGGACAAGAACCTGGTGTCATCCTTCTTTCCGCTCACTATGATTCAGCACCCTACTCCCCTGGCGCCGCAGATAACGCTGGAGGCACAGCAATTCTGCTAGAATTAGCAAGAATCTTGGCAGATACGACGCCACGGTGGACATTACGCTTTGTCGCCTGTGGAAGTGAGGAATGTGCCCTCCAGGGAGCACGTCAGTATTGCCAAACCCATTCATCATCACTCGATGAAATTAAGCTGAATCTGAATTTTGATGTGCAGGGTGCACGAATCGGAAATCTAGCCCTTGGCGTTATTGGTGAAAAACGATTAGTAACCAGTGTTGATCGGACAATTAATCAGTGGAACCCCGAAATCCGGCTCGCGCCCACTGGGGGAGATAACCGTATCTTTGCTTATTACGGGATTCCAGCAGTGCACTGGTGGTTTGGTGGAGGAATGAATTTCCTCCTTAATCATACTCCACAGGACCGAATTGAAAATATATCCCCAAAGTCCCTCGAATTCGTGGGTCAAGCCTCTGAAACCTTTGTGAACGCGCTCAACCAGCAACGGACACTTAAATTCAGTGTGCCAAAGTCCCAACATAAGAAAAATGCGCAGTCTATTCAAAATCTAATGACAGAGAGTAAACGTGCCCAGAGCTAGGCTCTGATATCATATGTCAGAGTGATTTGATTTAGTATCCCCTTTGAGTATCGACGACGTTGATGAAGTCTTTTCGTCCTTTTGCGAATCGGGTTATATTTTCTACGACTTCGTCCCACCTATCTAAATCGTCGAAGGGTGAAGCGGCGCGGTGGGGAGAAAGGAGAATGTTGGGAAGTGTATGAAAGGGTTGTTCGTATGGGTATTTGTGTCCGAGGTCGTCTGGGTCAGGTTGGTAGGTGTACCAGACATCAATTGCGGCACCTGCGATTTTGTCTTGTTGGAGTACTTTGTAGAGCCCAGTTTGATTGATAACGGCTCCTCGGGCAATATTGATGACTACGCCCATTTCACCGAGTTTGATTAATTCATCGTAACCGAGGAGGCCTTCGGTGTCATCGGTTAACGGAAGTGCCACAATAAGTGTGTCAACCTCATCGAGAAATTCTTGTAATTGCGGAGGAGTATATTTGCGAGCGGGTGTTGGAAGTGCTTTGGGTTTTCCTTTCCAGTTGCGTCGTAATATCGCGAAGGTTACATCAAAACCAGATAGTAGTTTGTGTACTCTTTGGTTTATGGCACCGTATCCAAGCAGTCCTACAACCCTCCCTTTCAGGGGCAGGGTTTTTGCGTCGATGTCGCCTTTTCGCCATTCACCCGCCACCATCCAGTTGTGATGTGGAACGATTTTGTTCAGGATGGCGAGAAGCATAGCAACAACGTGTTGTGCGACAAAGATGGCGTTCGAATGACCGTTCACGAAGGTTATCCCACGGGACCGTCCCGTTTCGTTGAACCATTTCACAAGATGTTGTACTCCAGCCCCCGGAAAGATGAATAACTTTAGATTTGTTGCGGATTCAAGGAGTTCGAGTGATGGACGCCAGCCCACGATGATATGTGCGGAAGGTGCGTGTTTCAAGTATTCCTCTTCTTCGGCTTTTTCGGGGAAAATGAGGGTGAGATTCGAAAGGTCATTTAATCGTTGTTGGAGACGGGTTTGGAGGCGATCGGGAACCTTCCAGAGGAATAACACGTTGATGGTGGTCATCTGCATTCACGGGTTCTCATCTGTGTTTTAGGATAAAACTTCATACTTTGACTGAGATTATTCCGCGAAAACGTTGTCGAAAAATAAAGGATACCATTCACCCGCTATGCGTCCACAACGAGCGAATGATACCGGGGACTTCACCCAGTCCCACAGTAATCATTGTAGTGTCAGCCTTTCCGGCGATCCTACCACTTGGATCCACGCCGGGAAGTCATGATTTTGTATGCTTGGCGATACCCTGGTGTGGGATGGGGGTTGCGACAGCCGAGGGCTGCCCGTTCTCCGACAGAGATTCTGTCGAAGTGAACTTTTTTACCTTTTTTCTTAAAGAGTGCCACTTTAGTTCACCAGTTTATGGTTGCTCTACATCAGGGATAGTAAGTCTGGCACATATATTCACGGGAGCCGGTCAGTTACCAAAACCCCCCTTGAATGTGCAAAAAGGCGCTAAACATGAACCTGAAAGTTCGTTTTTTTCTAGTCACATTATGTGACCTCAACATTCAATTTTACTCTCATATTGAAAGACAGCTTAGCTTTTACTCGTCCTTCTTTAGACTAATCCTCGGCTGCATTTGGGTTTCCGTCTTCGTTTGGTCGAAACTGGATATATTTTCCCTCCCCTCCCCCCAATCGCAACGTTCTGGTCATTTGACCGAGCAGTTCTGAACTCTTTATCACTACAATGGTCATCAACCTGGTCGAGTCCAATTCCCCTTTCCAACAACCAACGCGCCCAGTTTCGGTCTCGAACAGTCTTGTTCTTCGATTTTAATTTCTCTTGGATATTGTTGCCCTCCGATAATCTAATTCCCATTGCTTGGATAAAAATTCTTTGAAAACCAAAGAAACGAAAAACCGCACACACGATTTGGTCCGATATTACCCTACAGCGGAGTATGTATGGTAGAATGGATACTGTCATGCTTTGCCTTTACAAATGACTGCCTTTACACTATGTGAATATAGTTACATTATGTGACCTCAGAAAGTGAGCCCAAATAGTGAGTCCGCCTTATATAACGCGGAGCCCTATGCTTTCTTCGGTGCTCAAAAATGTACAAACACAATGATCATGATGGCGCGAACAA
>JAEOSV010000115.1 GCA_016840185.1 Candidatus Hermodarchaeota archaeon
CGGGGATTTCTTCAAGGTCAGCTTTAACGGATTTCAAGATGTTGAGATGCTCTTTTGGCAAGACCTCGATTAAAATAATGGCGCTGGCAGGGCTTGTGTGTTGGCCTTTCGGTTGTTTAGCTTTTGGCGTCATAATAATCAACCCTGTGAAGTTGGATATGCGCTATTAATGTTTTTCTTTACTGGGTCAGCACGCGCTCGATACGTTCAAAGGGAGATTTTGGCTTATTCTGTGTTGTTCATGGTGTGGGTGACGAAGAAAGAATACATGTAACAAGGCGCTGGCGTTATTCATCGGTGCTTCTAAACTAGCCGATTTTTGGGAGGCTTGTCCTCCCCCTTTCTCTCTTTTTCTTGTGTGAGGCTTTGGAGAGATTAACACAGATGTTGAGTGTTTCTTTTCAGCCGGCTCCATAGATGATAACGTGGATTTGGGTTCGGGCATACACGGTGATTTGTCCTTGGAAGCCACCATAAGGATATCCATTGCCGCGAATTGTAATGTTCCATGTATTGGAGGGATAACCCCAGGCGTTGGTTGGGATCCAATCCGTCGAATATACTTGTGGTGTTGTATTGTCAATTTCCATATGGGCATACCAACTCCATTGATCAGAGACAGTTATGTTGCGAGCAATCTCGGGACCCGAAAACCACGTCAGTATTTCAGTAACATTCACTTCTAGTTTCCACTCAATATAGGGCCAGTTGACTTCGAATTGAAGAACCTGTACATCAACACACGCAATGTTACAACTAACGGCGAAGGGGTGAGTGTACACGACTATGGGTTCTGAATAAACCAAGAATACCGCAGCAATGGGGATAATACAAACAACAAGAGCGATTGCGGCTTTTGTTTTTCGATTCATGAAACTCCCCGGTCGAATTTGAACCAACTGCTATCCTTCTCCTATTTAGACGTTTACACAACAGGATGAGATATCTCAAGAAATTACTTAGACGAACGCAGTGAGCTATTCTGGTTCGTTGTTTTGGATTTCCTCAAACGGATTTCCTAAGAGGACGTGATTTGTAGGTGACGAAGAAAGAATACATGGAGCAGGGCGCTGGAGTTATCCATCGCTGCTTCTAACTTACTCGATGTTGTGAGAGGCTCTGCTTGTACAGCCTGGGTTGTTTCACTCGGGTCAAATCTACTAGGTATATATCGCATTAGGTGGATGTAGTTGGTGGCTCTTTGGAGTTGGAGTGTAATGGTATGTAAATGGCATAAGCGTAGTTATTCGAAAGTCGTGGTGCTGGGTGTGCTGCTGTGTGCCTGCAGTGCCCTGGGTGGGTTCACGGTGGTTGAGGGGCAAGCGCCGGTGTGGTCGGATAACTTCGATGACGGCACCTTTGCGCCGGAGTGGACGGCGATTGAAGGAACGTTTACGGTGCTTCAGAATCGGCTCTGGAGTTACATAGGAGCATATTGTTGGATCTCTCATACTAGTGCAGTGGCTGAAGGTGAATGGCGATTTGATCTCATGGTATCAACTGGGGATATTCGGGTGTCTTTCATAGCGTTGGATACGGACATGTTCGGAATAGATCACTCCCGACCTAATAATGGGTACTGCATTCAATTCAGTGTAGGTGCCGAGGGAAGTGGCAATGATGGTAGTGTTCTGTTGTACCGGTTTAGCGAAGGGAACACGACTATAATAGAATGGTATTCAGATTCAAACCTCCAAAACCAGGAGCAGCAAGTGATTGTGACGCGGGATTCAGCGGGAGTCTTCAATGTCTTCGTTAACGGGGCGCATAAGTTTCAAGTCCAGGACACCCAGCATAGTTCCTCGCTCTACTTCCTCGTCTTACTCAATTATGGCTACATTGACAATATCGAAGTCTTCGATCAGGTCTTGACTCAACCTCCTGATAGTGGCAATGGTAACGACGACGACAACGGTACAACACCACCTCCACCAATTCCGGGATTTCCCGCAATAGCCCTCGTTGTGGGTCTTGTGAGTGCTTTGACTATCGGCGCGCTATATCAACATCGTCAAAAATTAGGTGCCAGGAGTAAAAAATAATCCTGGGAGCAGGGTGCTGGTGTGATCCATCGCTGTTTCTAGGTAGTCTATTTTTTGGGAGGCGTGTCCTCCCCGTTTTCATTGTTTTATTTTGGTTGAGTGGAGTTAGGAGTTTTTGGTGGTTGGGAGTAGGGGTTCGGTGTTGGGGTATTCTTTGCCGGTTTGGTGTTTGAGTAATTTGAGTTCAGTGAGGTGGGTTTGGGTGATTTTGAAGCCTTGTTCGGAGAGGTGTGAGCGAATGTCGCGAACGATCTGTTTATTCTTTCCATAGTCGACATGACCGATATCATTGAATCCGATGACTTCCATGGTAACGAGATAGTCTTCAGCGCGAAGAATGATAGATGCGGTGATATTACCTGCAAACCAGTAGAAGCGGTGGCCAATGAGGATGGCAAGAATACAGCGGCCTTCGTGTTCATAGTGTTTTACAAAACGCCATGAAGATTTCTTCATTTGTGTTAGGGCGTCGATGATGTCTTCAATTCGACCTTTGACTTCGAATTGGC
>JAEOSV010000116.1 GCA_016840185.1 Candidatus Hermodarchaeota archaeon
TAAATATCTTTGCAACTTCCATTAACGAGTTGCTAAAGCACCAAGAAATGCTTTCAAAGTTGTTCAGAATCCTTGTCACTTATTCAAGGTTCAGGGAAAATTGTCACTAGAAAAAAAATGGCGTTTTCT
The DNA here is from genome assembly GCA_016840185.1 of Candidatus Hermodarchaeota archaeon. The sequence continues at coordinate 130 of JAEOSV010000116.1, forward strand.
GATTACATGTTTTTCTTCATTTGTGACCTAAAAACCAGTTTTCAGAAAGCCATACCTGCAGCTTCACGTGTGGGATAGCGTTCAGCTAAGATTTGGGTTACCGCATCAAAAACATCCTCAACCCCTCGACCATCCTTTGCTGAAGCTTCAATGAAGGGCCCATTGTATTGGGCAGCATATTCGATTCCTTCTTGAAGAGTAACTAAAGGCCGAGTGAATCCGAGTGTGTCGCGTAAATCACATTTGTTCCCAACAATTACGAGGGGGCAATTTGGGACTGATTCATAAAGACTCAGAATCCAATCATTCAATCGATCCATTGTATACCGGCTCGAAATGTCAAACACCGCGATGGCAAGCCTCGCCCCCCGAAAATAAGAGATAGCGAGGTCTCTGAAGCGAATTTGACCGCCCAGATCCCATATCTGCAGTGTCGCAGCCCAGTCGCCAGTTTGCACATTCTTAGCAGCAAAATCGACACCAACGGTAAGCTTCATACTTTCATCGAAGGTGTTCCAAGTGTATCGTTTAAGGAGGCTTGTTTTTCCGACTCCGCCTTCGCCTATTAGGACTATTTTGAGTATCCCTATCACGACTGCTGCCTCGATGTGTTAAGCTGTCACGGGTTCGGTTTGAGTGTTTCCCCTATCAAGGAATCGGTCCAACCAACCTGTAAGAGCAACTAGCAGGATGGTAAATGCAAGTATACGGATTGTTGCCCGAACGAAGATGGGGACAAATGTGATGTGGGCAGGAAAAATCAAGAATAACCCGATGGATAGCCCAAGTGCTTTTCCACGTCCGGAAAAGGGTTCTTTGCGAAGTCGCGAGTAAATGAGCGAGTAAAGGATGATTGGTATAAAGAAGAAGAGTGAAAGAAGTCCTATTGTCATCCACCAAAATACATTGGCGGGAAATAATTCTGCCCCACCAGGTCTCGAAATATCTGGGAAAAAGAGGACTGCAATTATCGCGAGGGGCACTGCTATGAGAAAAGGCAAGAGTGTGAGGGTTCTCCATTCCATGGCATAGATTGCACTGGCCGCCGCAAATGCAACTCCAATGAATCCCAAGTATGTACCCAATGTGCCCACAACGGAAGGAATCCAAGAAAGTGCTGGTACGAACCGGACGAACATGTCAACAACGAAGAAGACATAACCTATTGCAATGAACAGAAAGAAGCCAAAGAGGAGAAATGTCGATGTATGCGGAAGTTTCCGATATCGCCCCCAAAGATAAGCAGCGGAAATAAAGGAGATCGCTGCAGCGATTTGTGTAGCCGTGGCAAAATAGAGTTCAGGAAGTGGTACAAAGTCAAACCACATGAGAGTCCATAAGGCTTGGACTGCGGCGATAACTAAAGCAATGGAATAACCGAATAACTCCCCCCCAACAGTGCGTTCGGGAAGCAAGAAACTCACAGTGATGATTGCATAGCCAAACAGCCCGAGTAGATGTAAGAGAAGAACGAGTAAATCCAAAGGTGGTGTTGTGGGCATTGCATTTGTCATACCTTGAAGAAAAACCAAAAAGAGTCCGAGAAAAAGGCCAAAAACGGTGGTTTTCTTGGTCTTGGAGTAAAGATAACCATAGAGGAAGACGGGGAACAGTCCAAGGATTATGAGCATCACTAGCATCAGAATCGTATTCAGCGGTGGTAAGAAAGGCATTGTAGGTGAAGTCCAAATTCCGTAAAGCCCCAAGGCTAGGATAGCGAATGCAATGACAGACCACTTTCGTAGTTCTAAAGCCCAAAGTGATGCAACAGTCAATATGAACAAGCCTGCTCCCATCAAGGTTCCAATCAATTTGGCTACAATGATATCTCCAAAAAAGAGAATCGAATCAAGAATTCCTAGAAAGGCTCCAAGGGTTATAAGAATAAACGCCACTGCGACCATCAGGGTTGGGTAGGTGGCAAATCGATATTCATGGGGTACTTCGCGATAGCGACGAATACCAAAGCGAAACAGAGAAACGGTTGCTAGAAGTGCTAGGATGACAACCGCACCATTGTAGGCTGTATTGAGGTCAAATCCCATTCCATGCAACTCCGTTGATTACAATCCATATTCGACCCATATTTTGGCTTTATCTGTCGAAGTTTTCTTTTTCATTGTATGTTCGACAATGAGTTTTTCAATCACATCATATGGGACATTGCCCACAAGATCCTTGATTAACTTTTGAATTTCATCTAGGTACACGCGGGTATCACGAGAATCGTCATCGGCAGCAACAACCAAAATATTGTCACCAGTGCGGCGTAATAGAAGATGGTAGGGGCCTACAGTAAGCTGGTCAATATCCCCACCCATGATTTGATTAGCAAAACTCTGGATCGCTGAAATGAATCCTCCAACCAAGGCTTCAGAAGCGTCAATACTACCTAACTTGACCGTGAAGATGGGTTCTCCGCCAGCCGAAATCAGGAAGATGTTGTGGATCATTTCAATTCGCCTAAATGTGACCTAACCAACCTTTCGCTTTATCAACCGCAGATTTATCTTGCTTCGTTTCTTGTACGACAGGTTCAGCTTCGCGGATAGTTAAGTTCCTGTCAACAAATAGAACACATTGGTGTCCTTGTTCACAGGATGCATTAATGAGCACGGGTACACGCGGCGCGTTGAGGATTGCTTCCTCCTCAACGTTAACATCATGGATGAATATCCCGCAAGTGGGACAGGGATACCGCGGTAGTTCCCGTCGAGTCATGGTTGGTCACTTGTGCATTCGTTCCCCGTGTAGGTAGCTATCAACCGACTCTTGTGAGCTTTTGTTTAATACCTTTCTCTCTAATAAGACTAAGATTACGATTTCTGCAGAAATCGAGGGGTTTGGTTGAACTTTTCTCAAGAACCATGAATATGTTCAAGGATTTAACAACCGTCTAGTATTTTAGGCAGTGGCAGCGGATGCTCATAGTTTACCGTTTCACTGGAAAACTTTCTGGAGAATTGCTGAAAAGGATTCGGATACATTGAAGCCTTCTGTTGCAATGGTGGGGAAAATGTGGATACCATTATTTAGTTGAAGGGCATCTGCGATGCGTTGGCGGCTAAGGGCATCGGGGAGATCCGTTTTGTTCAGCATGACAACAACTGGCAGAGCCATTCCTAATTTGTCACCATAAAATTGTCTGAGCTCTTCCCATGATCGAACGTTATCTTGCAGTAAGTGGGATTGAACATCAACGACGAATACAATGCCGTCAGAACCTGCAAGGACTGTTGAGCGGGTTTCAGCATAGTAGTCTTGACCGGTGGCTGACCATATGTACATTCGGATCGTCCAGTCGTTTCGTGTAAGTTCGAGTGAACCGAAATCGAAGAAGAGTGTTCGTCCCGTACTGGTTTCAATGGATTCGATTTTATCGGATTGTCCCAGTTTACGGAAGAGGGTTCGGATGCTAGTGGTTTTACCACTCATGGCAGGTCCATAATACACGATTTTTGATTGGATAACCTTGCTACTCCAGTCGATGAGCATTTTTTCATCACCCGGGGGAAGTTTGTATTTGGAAGGATGAAAGAAAGCCATTTAGAAATCGATTCATTGGCTGCCCGATTTGAGGTTTCTCAGAGACCTGGGATGCTTGCTGCAAAGTCTCTTCGATGCGAGCAGTATAGGTGGGAATTAGTAGGCGAAGATAACCAAGGCGGCAGTTTCCTTTCTGAAGACTCGTACTGAAAATTCCTGTGCCGGTGTTATAGATGAAATGATGCCGTAATCCGATATCGATTGTTACTTGATGTATTGCTGTTCGTTTGGTTATCCAAGCGACTTTTCGACAGGTGTCATAGAGGGCAAACGTAAATGCACTTAGGCTGCTTGTGTTTTTGTTCAGGTGATTTTCAGGAGCTATGGGATATCCGCCGTTTAATGATATGAAAGTGGGATGGGCGCCATCCAGGAGATTGGTAAAATCCGCTAACAGCGCTCGAAGCTTCACAACCATGGATTCGGTGAGCACAAGAGAGAGGGAGCGAATTGGGGGACTTGGCGAATGGATCGGCTTGTCTTGTGCTTGGAATCGGTCCATGATGGTCGCTTCTTGCCTGTTGGTGTAGCTTCTTAAGGGAGGAAGCGACCCTGCATTGAGAAGGTGAGGATGAATTTTTTTGGTGCAAAGATGCAGGGATTGGAGGATGACGCCCAAGTTCGCTTGAGTCCGGGTGGTAAGCGATAAGAAATAGTCATCATTTTCAGGAAAAGCCACAACGAGGAATTTCGATTGGTCGCCTTCAACAAGAACATAGTTCAAAGAATGATACAATCTACGGGCAACGGCATAAATGGCGGATGCAGCAGCAGAGATACCAAAAATCTCATCAGGTGAAAGCCAGAGTCCTGCACTTGTTATGGGATAACCATCTCGTTGAGCAAGGAAACTATTATCGACTCCTTGGATGTTGCGAAGATGCTCCAATTCAGATTGAATTTCTGATTCAGCGCCAATCATTATGTTTCCCTGAGTTATCACTGAAGGCAGACTCAGACTAGCCTACTTAAAGCTCCAGAGTCAAGTCAAAGAAATGTCCCAGAAACACCGTCTTGGAAGGGAATTCTTTGCATGCCCGTGAAAAGAAGCTGAGGAAGCCTGAAATATGCCAGCCGCGTTAAGAAGATGCTGAGTGTGAACTTCTTGAAAATTGCCGCAGCCCAAATACATCCTCGATTTGCTGAACCAGAGAAAAATCGTGCGTTGTTTAAACGATATTGTAAAAAGGCAGCTCACCAGGAGGTGGATTTACTTGTTTTTCCTGAACTCTGTATATCAGGATATAACTTCACTTCGAAGAATCAGGTTCAGAGACTGGCTGAAATCGTTCCGGATGGCCCCAGTTCCACCTTGTTGATTGAGTTAGCTGACGAATTCCAAATGTCGATTGTTGCAGGTATCGCAGAATTAACCCCTGACAGTCAAGTGCATAATTCTGCAGTGATTGTTAGCCCTAAGGGATTCCAGGGTAAGTATCGGAAAATCCATCTCTTTGCTCGTGAAAAAGAGTGGTTCCAACAAGGAGAGGACCCACCCAGAGCATGGCAAGTTCCCAAAGCCCGCATCGGAGTTTTAGTGTGTTTTGACTGGGCATTTCCTGAAGTGTCACGGTTACTCATGTTGGAAGGATGCGAGGTTCTGTGCATACCTGCCAACCTTGTTCTCCCTTATGCACAACGAACAATGATTGCTCGCAGCATCGAGAACCGAATGTTCACGGTGTTAGCCAATCGTATTGGAACGGAGAGAACGTTGACCTTTACTGGACGAAGCCAAATTACAGATACAAAGGGTACAGTTCTTGCACGAGGAGGTACAGCACGAACGGGGCTCATCATCGTGGAGATAGACCCGAGACAGGCACAAAATAAGTACCTCACAAAAACTAATCATATAATCGAGGATCGGCGCTTAGATCTGTATCACCGGTTATTGCAGCCGTGATAAATTGTACTTTGATCGTTATACTAGGGTAAATGACTGGCCTGTGGTCAGTGAAACGGGTAGAATCTCTGTCGTTTGTTGACTGAGTTCTTCAATAAACTCAGTGGATTGTGAAGTGGTTCCACTGATAGGTAAGGCATAACGGGGGTGAATTGCCAGCGTCGCTTCAACGGCGGATGTGGGTGAAAAGGTTCCTTGTTTCTTATCTGCGACTGGTACACAGAGCAAATCCGGTTTTGAATTGGCTAGTGGTCCTA
>JAEOSV010000117.1 GCA_016840185.1 Candidatus Hermodarchaeota archaeon
GTCCTTCTAAGAGACCAGCACCCACGGCTTTTGTTTGAATGGGAAGAAGATAATCAATCCCAGATTTTTCAAAAACCTGAACCAGCTCCTCTGGAATAGGAAGAGTCGACAGAGGAATTTTCTCATCCGGCTCTTTGACTGCGTGAACCTGATCATATAACGTCATCGCAGGATTTTGGCTTGGGCGAAATCGTGTAGAAAGAAACGATGCGACTTTTTCAACCGATTTCAATCGTTGTAACATTGTTTCTAAACTACCATAGGCTTTCTTCGAAACGGCAACGTCCATTGATTGAAGCCGAGTTGTTAATTCTCTTGAAGCACACTTGTAACAGACTGGCTGCCCCCCGAGCCTGTATACTTGTTGCTTACGTAGCATTGTTAACTTATCATCTGCGATACATGAGCTGCACGCCCGTACAATCACCGGATCTTTAACACCAAAGTCCCGCAGCATTCCCTTTACTTCTGCTAAAAATGGAAAGCGCGGTTGGCGAGGGATGGCAATGTATTCCGCGTTACGTACCCAGTTCACAAAGGTTCGCGGATCAACAGGTTTGATTCCGCCTTTCTGAACTAACCATAACTTCTCGGGGCGTAATCGTCCTTCCCTCATCTGAAACTGGACCCGCGCTCGCAAAATTGGTAAATTGGATCGTTTGGGTCGAAATACAACAATGAACGCTGCCAGTTCTCGTTTCTTCTCTGGAAACAAGGCAAGGCTAAAGGGAGGTTTCAACGGACGCATTGGGCAACACGATTCATATCTACTTTAGCTGAGAACAACAAGTAAGGCTTTTTAGTCTTGTCTTACCCTTAAGTAGCAGGGGTCCAGAGAGTGCGAAAAATCGAGATTTACCCGGGAATCCTTTCATTGATGCTAAGTAAGGCTGCTCGTGCTGGTCGTACTGAAATCGGCGGATTCCTAATTGGTAAAATCGAGCGCGATAAAATCATAGTCACAAGGGCTACTTTTCCGCGCCAACGAGGAACAAGGACCCACGTATACATCAATGATGCTGATATGGCGATTCTCGCAGAAGAGCTTTCAGAACGAGGAACTGGTGAAGTCATCATTGGATGGCATCATACGCATCCTGGTCTCGGAGTCTTTATGTCTGGAACAGATGTTTCAACCCAACTTCGATACCAAGCATTCTTCCCAGAAGCAATTGCGCTCGTAATGGATCCAATCAGATTCTCTGAAACTCTAGAAATTAATGACCTTGATCTTCGCATTTTTCGGGTGGATGGAAAAAAAGAATACGAACTGGAATATGAGTATGCACATGACCCCTCAGAAATCATTCCAGATCTATTCAGCATTATGCTAACCTTGGAAGAAACCTCGCATGTCGTTTATGAAGATACTTGGTTTGAAAAAATGCTTCGAGACGTTTTTGGGGAACGCATCACTACGCCAGAGTTTACTTGGGGCTTTGGGAATTTCTTGGAAGCTGTCGTAACTTTCGGGACGCTAATGCTTCTCAGTCTTTTCGTTTTACTTGCACTGCTAGGATTGATTGTATAACTCCACTTCTTGGCTAGGTGGCGGTGTGGATTTTCAATGGGTAGCAAATCCACTCAACAAGTAAAAAGAAAACGGACGTGGAATAGAATTAATCGGGTTCATCAAAGCCCAGTGCTTTGAGTGCTGCAAGGATTGCTTCCTTATCATCCACAGAAACGTCATCTACTTCGCTGCTTGCTTCAGTCATGCTAACCGTTTCTAATCCGGGATCTTCCACGGGTGAAATAGTTGGCTCCGTCGGAGTTGACGCTTCATCGATGACTGGCGTTATCGTTTCTGCAGGTTCGACGTCTAGTTCAGGAGATATTTCAGAGGTAGCAGGTTCGGAAATAGCTTCAGCAACAGCTGTATCCGAAGTGGCAGGCATTTTCCGAAATCCAAGAAGCTGATCCGGTTCCAGAGGATGGGATTCCATGATTTTAGTAACTTTTGTGGCATAGATTTTCATGAGGCCAATATAATATCCGAGGCGAATCTGATCCCGACTTGCGCCAACAAGGAGCGTTTCAGGTGTTCCCCGCATGATAATTGTGAAACCCTTGTTTCCTCTTAGAATAACCTCAGAAAGAGAGCCTTGGCTCAATTGTCGGAGGGTTTCTTCACCTACGTTAACAAGTGTGGCCGTAGCAGCAGAAAAAATATCAGAGTCGACGTCACCGCTTACTGCACAGGCTAGGCGAATACCTTCACGGGTTACAACCGCAAGGGCTTCTAAACCCGTTGATTGTTCAATCCGTCTCATGAGGTCTTGTAAGTCTTTAAATGGAGTCTCAGTCATCGTCCATTACATCCTCTATTCCTGACTACGTTCTTTTCTCTGTAGTTTCACTATTATAAGGTTGCTCTAGTCACTGGAGGGATTTCGGCTGTGTTGCGAGCATCGAAAATTACGTAGTGCAAAAAGATTACTTTCACCCTCCTCTACCTGCTCATTGTTTGCTTGACCGTATGGTAGTTTAAATAGGTTCTACTGGAAACGCAAATTGGATAGGTCACCATGGCGTCTTCTATTGATGCTTTATTTAATGCAAACTATTTACCAGCAAAACTTCTGCATCGGGACCAAGAACTAACGACCCTTTCGAAGCTAGAACTCGTCGATGAATCTAGCTCCCAACCAATGAACGTCTTGGTTCATGGGAGTTTCGGAATTGGTAGAACCACACTTCTTCGTTTTTTCGGACATCACGAATTAAATCATGTTCGCCGACCTTTCATCCGATTTCAAGGAAAACAGACTGCTGAAATCGTTTCTGATGCTCTTCACGCGCTGGCTCCCATGGATAATTCAACCACCATTCTTCCAGAACAATGGACTCTCCTTAAGCGACTTGTTCGAAAATCTGAGGTGCCACTTGTTTTTATTTTCGATGATGTCAACATCCAAACTAGTGAGGTCTTTGGCAAGTTCCTTGGGTTGTGTAAAGAAAATAATATTAGCTCAATGGCAACGGCACCAAGATATTATCCTCGACAACTGGATCCTCAAACATCACAGGTTCTGGATGTGGCAATGGAATTAGAGCCATTTACTGACTCTCAATTTCTTGATATCGTAAAACAAAGGGTTGCAGAAGTTTTTCCTCATCCGCTTCCATCTCATGTATCTGAATTCGTGGCTGATTTGATCTGTATATTGGATTTCCAACGCCCTGCTACCGTCGTTGAACTCCTCCAGAACCTTAATCCCCTCATCACTTCTCCTTCCCAGATATCCGCGGATTTAATCCGTCAGTCCTGTCTAAATTCGCGAACACTCCACTATGATTTTTGGAGTGGGCATCTTTCTAGTCTGACAGAATTAGATGCAACAGTGGTTCTTCTCCTGCAAGCCATAGGGCAATATTTTGTTACAAATCCTGGTCACATCTATGTAAGTAAGACAAGTTTGTTCAAGCAATTTGAGCAGGTGTCAGAAGAAATTCGTTTTTCTTCCTCTTCTCAACAATTTTCACGCGCCTTCAATATGGTGTTATTCCAAGATCTTCTTCTCCAATCCCGTTACACCACAAAGAATTATTTCACACTGCTACCTGCAGAGGGATATCTCGAAATCGTTGAACTGCTCCTTGGTAATTATAGGTACGAGCCCTAAATCCTATCAAGTAAGCTAGTTTTTGATTGTTTTTTCCTTTTTGACAATAGCACGGGCAAACATGCGTGCTACACGAATCGGTTCAGGAATTGCTCCAAAATGAGTAAATCGCGAAATCACACCTTTCACAACTTCCAATTCACAACCTGTGAATTGAACATAGATGCAGGAATTCGGTTCAATTTCTACTGATTTGATTTTACCATTTTGTTGTGCAATTGTCCACCGTCTGTTCCAATCAGTGGGAAACGTCGATTGGAGATGCTTCTTCAAATCCTCTTGAGGTTGCTTGGTGACACTGATTACTGGCGACGACGTCTCCTGATTTAACTGATTAATATTGATGATATTGTATCCTGCGATTACCGTGCCATGGAGTATTATTCCGTTAATATCAGTTCGTGCCAGATTCTCTAGCATCCGAAGAATCGTTTCAGTGGAATCAGTTCCACGAATGGTAGCATGGTCCCAAACCATTCCATCAATTATCAAGTCTCTCCGTAACACCACACCACCAAGAACCGTGTGGCTTGCACCCATGATACCACTTTCAGCTATTCCAAGGAGACGTGCTGCGGGTTTCATTAATGCCTTTTCTGGAGTCATAATTCAACGCCGCTTTAACTAAGCACGAATAACGAAATAAAGGGAAAGGGTGGAAGTGAACACCTAGGCAGGGGCGTTCATTTTCTTGCCTGGATGGGCTTTCTGCCATTCCTCAACTGGGACCGCAAATTGCTTTTCAATTCTCTCTCGATGAAATGAGTTCATTGAGCAGAATGGTACGATGCGGCCATCAGGAATTGCGTAATGAATCCCACAGCGTTCAACTCGTTCTAAATCGAAATTGTAGGGGTCCATGAAGTGCATTGAACCAATCATGATAATACGTTTCATGAATTCGGCTAGCGCGTCATAATCTTTCTTTAGTAGAAGATTATTTGCAAGGCCCATCAGCATTCCTCGTTTCTTGAAGAAACGCATTGCTCCCATGACTCCGCGCATTTTTCCACGCCATTCTCTTCCCTTTTCGAAGTCTTTGGCCATCTTTTCAAGAGTGCCGAGGAATTTTTCGACTTCAACGTATTTGGTAATGGGGGCCCAGGTACCATCGTCTTCAACGACAATGAAGGTTGCCATGCCGCATGCGGGGTGCTCGGAAAATTCCACATTTGGTGATCCGGTAAGAAGACCAAAGGCTCTTGCAACGGGCATGACGAAGGGAACAGGATACCAGTCGCTTGGTTTAAGTTGACCATCAGTTTGTTCTTCTGCGAGGCAGTTTAAATCAGGGATGGTGATTCGCATTTGGTTACGCTTTTCAGTTTCAATACGACCTGTAATGGCTACAGGTTGAAAGTTGATGCATCGAACAATGTCATGGTTTTCGACTGCAAATCGAATAATATCACCAACTTGGTGATCATTAACACCGCGAACCAAGGTTGGAACTAAGACAATGCTGTGAAGACCTTCTTCACGGCTTCGTTCAAGAGCTTTCAGTTTTTGAGGAAGTAAATTCACACCGCGAGCGGCGATGTAAGGTTCCTTTGTGACACCATCAAATTGCAAGTAAGCTGTACTAAGACCGGCTTCAACCAATTTCTTGGGAAAGCCTTTCTGTCCAAGTAAGAGCCCATTTGTGGCGATTTGTATGTGGGGGAAACCAATGTCTTTTGCCATTTTGATGATTTCAGGTAGATCTGCACGCATTGTTGGTTCACCACCCGCAAATTGAACTGCGGGGGCTGCAACCGGTTTATTTGCTCGTAGATTTTCTAGCAGTCCTCGAATTTCTTCCAGTGAGGGTTCATAGATATATCCTGCTTTTCCAGCATGCGCAAAACAGATAGGACATTCCAAGTTGCACCGATTGGTGACGTCAATCAATGCGAGATTAGTGTGAGTTTTGTGATTGGGGCAGAGGCCACAATCGTTAGGGCATCCATGCACAGTTTCGGTTCGAGGGTTTTCGAGACCAATGCCCTTGTAGGCGAATTCAAACGCCCGGTTGAACTGCGATACACTAGACCAATACGTATCAATGACCTCGCCGTGTTCTCCACACGTTTTTTTAATCATAACTTTGTCATCTTCTTCGTAGACAGTGGCTTCAATTACTTTGAAACATTCAGGACACACTGATCTGGTCGTGTATGGGAGTTCTTTGGGTGGCATTTTTTCCATTGTAAATAATCACTCCTTTGTGGTTACCACTCATTAGTGGTGAGTTTGTAATGTTTCATGCATGAGTTTCTTAAAAGGCTTTTCCGAGAACTCCGAGTAGGAAAACGCAGGTTTCAAAGCAAGCGAAAGTGTTTTTATAATATCCAGATATAGGTCAGGGTATGTCCCGGGTAATACGCTTGCATTTGGTTTCCGTCAAACTCCCTAAAGCCTATGTTCGAGGACTTGATACACTAGTTGATAGGGGTACTTATCCAACGAGAAGTGAAGCGATTCGTGTGGCTATCCGTGATCTTCTCAAACGTGAGCTCTGGATTTCAGGATCACCGCTGACAATGCCTCAAACCCCAGACGATTGACAAAGAAAGGCACAACTAGCGTTCACGTGATCCCTGGATGTACTCTTCAACACGTTGTTTAGCGACACTATCCTCAATCTGCTCAGGGGGGTGCTTAAAGGAATAACTCGAAATGCTCATTAAGGGACCGCTGGTTCCCCGGTCTAACGCTATTTTCGTAGCCCGAATTACGTCAGCAACAACTCCCGCGCTATTTGGCGAATCTTCCACAGAGAGTTTCAACGCAATATGAATTGGCATACCACCCCATTTCCTTCCCTGCGCATGTATGTAACAGATCTTGGTGTCATCCAAGAATGGGACATAGTCGCTAGGACCAATACGGGTGGGCACTGGATAATCCAAAATACTAGTAACTGCCTCAGTTTTGCTTATGCGTTTACTCGTAAGGCGGTGTTCTGCGGTCATATTTAAGAAATCTGTATTTCCGCCGATGTTGAGTTGGTAGGTTTCGTCTATTTCGATTCCGCGATCGGATAGCAATTGGGCAATCACTCGGTGGAGTATAGTGGCACCAACTTGACTTTTGATATCATCCCCTGCCATGGGGAGACCGGCCTTCCGATATTTTTCTTGCCATCCACTATCAGAAACAATGAATTCAGGAATGCAATTAATGAAACCGCAGCCCGCATCTAATGCCGCTTGGGCATAATAACGAGATGCTTCAGCGCTTCCCACAGGAAGGAAGTTTACTAGCACTTCTGCATTCGAATTACGAAGCTCTTCAGCCACATCAACGGGAGTTGTCTCCTTGGGATCGTAAACATCGAAGGCGCCAAACATGTGTTCAGCCACACCATCCATTATGGGTGCAGGAAGAACTTTGACACCGAGTTTGGGTGTTTCAGTAAATTTGATCACACAATTGGGATGGACAAAGATTGCTTCACTGATGTCCTTACCAATTTTACCTGCATTTACTTCAAAAGCAGATACAAACTCAATATCTCTTGGCAAATAATCGCCAAAGGAAGGATGCATGAGTCCTGTTACTCGGGCTTCATCCCCTGTAACATCTTTGTAGTAATAGATGCCTTGAACAAGAGCTGAAGCGCAATTACCGAGTCCCGCGATTGCAACTTTTATTGGTCCCATGGTTAGCACCTAACAACATAGTTTATGATTGTAAAGTATATAGGCGTGTTAACTGTGAACACCATTTAAGCATTTCTCCTTTTTTGAATGAAGCACAGGTTATAGGCAGCAAGTTAAAAACGGTGAATTCTCTTAATCGATAGCGAGTATCCATGTCATTCATTTATCCCCACGCCAAACGTTCTACCCTTATTCTTCCCATTCTTATTGCACTCAGCATGATTGGCTACTTCATTGCCCTCATTTTTGTTCTTTCGTTTTTCGCACCAGTGATTCCTGGTTTAATTGAATTCCCACTTTCTAGCATTTTTCGATTTTTTATCATACCAGTGGGTTTCGCGTTTCCATGGATTCTCTTTGTTTACATTTTTCGAGAGCGAACCATCAATGCTTCTGAAATCATGAACAAGAAGGGAAACCTCATCCCCCTCCGATGGCGAATGCTCTATAGCTTCAACACGCTCATCATTCTTGCATTCTTCGTCTTTCCCTTTGTTTCTCCCCCGTTAGCCATTTTCGCTGCCCTGGTTCTAGCTTATCGAATTGTTCACCGATCTGATAATATCTGGCAAAAGAGTCAAGGTTCACGCTTGGGCTACACAATCGTTCTCTTCATTCTACTTGCAGTTGTACCTATCTATTTGACCGTAATTTGGTTCCAGTATTTCTTCGCGATTGCTGGAGTCATCTTCATCTCATGGTGGCTGCTCTTCGATCCCATGTACTTTACTTCTCTTTGCATTGTAAACGCTTTAGCAATCGGCTCTCTGCTCCACTTGTCCTATGGGACCCTAGACAAAAGTGGGAAACTTCAACATAGTGACAGCCAAAAATTATGGTTAATTCGTTTCGCGGAGTTCGCACTTTTCATTGCCTTTTGGGTGGTACTTAATCCCTACATTCCATTCTTCTCCCTCACAATAAGTTCTGGTGCAACCTTCAATCTCGCATTTCCGGATACGATTGGATTTGCGGGAACCATGGGTAACATCAGCTATGTCAACTATCTCTGTCTCGGCCTCATTGCTATTGTCTATCTCGTCAAGTTTGCTGTTGGTATTGGTGGAGATCTAAAACTCTCAATCATTGGCATCCTATTTGCCGCGTCATTTCTCATCGTCGAAGCACTCAATGGGTTCTTCAGCCTATCCGCCATCTGGCTTCGTCCTGCTCTCATGGTTGGATCAAGTCTAATCTTCATCATTGCCTTTGCAATTAGCTTCTTTGCAGCGCCTGACGAGCTAATGGAACCTGATGAAATACTCGTTGAAGAAACCAATGCCTTGGAGGAACAAGTACTCGAAGATGCAGAGGCAATGCAAGAGCAAAATGAGAGTGAGGAGACCGAAGTCTAGATATTCTTGAGGAACTCCGGAATTACTGAGAGTTCGATAAGTGGGATATACATCCACGTTCTATCAAAAGTACCTTTAGCATAGTCCCACTGTTCTTCTGGGTCCGCCTTGTATTTGATGAAGATGCCTTTCGGTTTCTTATCCGTTTCCACGTACAGAAAGAGTGGCATTCCTTCAAGATTGTACCAGCCGGGTATCGATGTCATTGTGCCCATGACGTACTTCTCTCCCTTTTTGAAGAAGAGAATTGTCGCCGTGCGTTCACGCGCAGCCCACCAATGGACCAAGCGAACAAGGTTATCCAAGTCTTTGAGCTTCATGAGAGTCGAAGGTTTTAGGTCAATGTCGGTCATGGTCATCAACGAGCGTCATAAAATCATCATGAAGATAAAGGCTTTGCTTGCTTGAAATGTTAGCACCAGCATTTTTGAGGAAGCATGTTGTGGACTAGGTTGTTATGACATTTCGAATCGCCTGCGCTCAGATGGATATAGCTCTAGGGAATAAGGATACTAATCTTGAAAAGGCCGTTCAAATGGTTAAGGAAGCGGCGTCTCATAAAGTTGACCTTATCATCTTACCCGAACTGTTTACTACGGGCTACTGTCTAGAAAAAGCGAATGACTTAGCGGAGCCACCCAAAGGACACTCAATTGAGTTGCTACGGGATTTAGCAGGTAGGTTTCGCATTTTCATCGTAGCAGGTAGTATTCTGGAAAAGCGAGGTACACAAATCTTCAATACGTGTCATTTCATTGGGAAAGATGGCAAATTACTTGGATACTATGACAAAGTCCATTTATTTCCTCCATTCCAAGAAGATAAGTTCCTTTCGCCTGGGTCTGGCACTCCTATATTCAAAACCGAACTAGGGCTGTTTGGGGCTATTATCTGTTTTGATCTACGCTTTCCTGAACTGGCTGCAAACCTAGCTCTAAATGGAGCACAACTCATATTTTGCCCAGCTGAGTTCCCAGCTGAAAGAATAGCCGTGTGGGCTACTTTACTCCGTGCAAGAGCGATTGAGAACCAAGTCTTTGTTATCGGTTGTAACCGTGTTGGAAGTGATGGAAAACGTCTTTTTGGAGGGCGAAGTGCGATTATCAGTCCTGAAGGCAAAACCCTCGCCCAAGGTGACGAGACTCCCCAGTTGGTTGAAGCAATAGTGGATCTTGATGAGATAGAAAGCGTTCGAAAAAGTTTACCCATAATGAAGTATCGGCGTCGCACTCTTGGAACCTAAGTAAGTTCAGAGCGCCGTTTGAGGTATTTTTCACGAAGGCGTTGGTAAGTTTCTTCTTCCACTCCTCCAGCTCGTCTGCGCTGTTCCAATCGGTTAAGAAGCTCATCTATGGCATGTAATTCAGAGGTTGCCTCTTCATTTGAAAGTGTGTTATTACTAGATTGTGTAGGCGCAGGTGAACTATTGGTACCTGAATCAGGAGTTTCTAAATTCGCTTCGGAATTCGAATTTGTGAGTGTTGGAGATACACCATTCTGTTCAAGTTGTTCTTCGAGTTTAGCCATCTCTAGCTCAATCGCATCGAGTTGTTCCTGAACCTGTTGATCCATTTCATCAGCTTCTTCGGGCTGAGACCGACGGGATCGAAGGAACCTCGAGCTCGATGCAGTCGTCTGAGGAGTGCTCGAAGGAGTGGCATTTGATGAATTGGTTTGACTATTCGGGTTTCCCGCTGCTCCAGGTTCAACAACAATTGTTTCAAGTTGAGCGGCACGTTTGTCACGCTTAATCCGGGGTTTTGGTCTGACACTACTGATTGGTTCACCAGAGGCAGAGCGAGCACCCTGAGGAGGTTGACGCAAAGGTCCTGCTGTCGGAGATGGTGTTGCACGCCGGTCAAGTAAGAAACTTGCTGCGATAAAGGGTATTAATGCAAAAATTAAGACGTTCACAATTCCGCTCAATCCGGGAAAGAGACTGTCAAGTAGAATCGCTCCAAAGATAAAAGAATCAACGATTAAAACGACCGCTACAATTACCCAAATTCCAATGATGGCGGCCGTTCGCTTACTAGGCATATTTCAAGTGTCACCTATGCTGGAGTCTTTGTTCCCCGCTTCGCAGATGCTTGGCGTCTCTTTTTTGCTTTCTCCATTCTTGCTATATACTTGTCTCGTAACCGGGTGTATAATTGCTTGGAGATTGAGCGATTCGCAAGTTTCTCATCAAGGGTTTCTAATAAGTGTTGAATTGCAGTTTCTGATAGTTCGTTCTCTCTGACTTCTTCAATCCCTTCGCCTTCCTCTGGTAATGGGATTGGGCTAGTACCATTTGCCTCTGGATCGATGGCGAGTTGTTCGTTTAACGATTGAACGCGCTTTTCCAATTCGGCGATGCGCTGCTGCAACTTTTGAGTTGAATCATTGTCTTCTTCTGATAAGGCTTCAGAGGAAGAAAAGGGGGCTTGTGCAACCGAAGGTACTTCATCAATTTCTGGAGTAGAATCTAACAACAGTTCTTGAACAGCTTCAGTTATCGGGGATTCAGCTTTTTCTTCAGTGGAAATTGCTGGATCTACGGGGGGTTCAGTTGACGGTTCATACTCCTGTGATTTAAAGACGTAAATGATGGCTACTGTGAGTATTGCAATAACTGCAGAGAGCAAACCGAAAACGGGATTTAGCATCCCAAAAACAAGGCCTATTACTATAACAATGCATAAACAACCATAAACCCAGGTTTCGCGTCTACGACTCATCACTAGCCAACCAAAACCGTGTCGTGAAGGGGGATTTCCTCAACACGTTGTGCCCCACTATCTCTCCTTAATTGGCACCTTAAAAGATTGCGCGTATCTGGCATATACTGCTGATGTGTTGTGGATGAACACACATTTAAGCGATTTTTCCTGCAAGTTGCTTGAGAGGTGTCCAATAGATGTCAAACTTGCCTCCAGGAAAAGTCCCTCCAAAAATCCTAGAAAAATCCGTCTTCCCCTTTCTAGGTGCTGCTGATTCGGATGTCTTGCACGGTCCGGGTATCGGTCGTGATGCTGCCTTAGTACGCGTAGGTCGGCAAGTTGTAGTGGCTACAACCGATCCGATAACGGGCGCTGTTCATAACATAGGCGCTTACGTGATTAACATATGTGCAAATGACGTAGCAACCTTTGGAATACGACCACGATGGTTTCTGGCAACGATTTTGCTCCCCGTAAATGCTGAATCCCAGTTACTGGAAGAAATCATGACGGAAATGCACTCAGCAGCAGAGGATATTGCCGTCAGTATAATTGGAGGACATACCGAAGTCACCCCAGGACTCAATCGACCGATTGTCATCGGATTCATGTTAGGGCTAGCCAAAGATGGTCAATATGTTACATCCGCTCAAGCAAAAGCAGACAATTCAATCATTCTGACAAAGGGTGTGGCTATTGAAGGAACGGCAATTTTAGCCACCGAAAGAGAACAAGTTCTACAGGATAAGCTAGGCAAATCACTGGTAATTCGTGCTCAACAATACATTCAGGAACTCAGTGTTGTTCCAGAAGCACTCAAAGTGATTTCATCTGGGGCGGTTACGGCAATGCACGATCCAACAGAAGGAGGGGTCGCCAATGGATTACATGAGTTAGCTGATGCCTCAGGACTTGGATTCATTGTAGATCGGAGTAAACTGGTCATTCGGGATGAAACCAAAAAAATCTGCGCTGTATTCGACATCAACCCTTTGGAACTCATAGCTAGTGGTGCTATGTTGATAACGGTGGATAACAAACAAGCCTCGGCTCTTGTGGAACTTTTACAAGATGCTGGTATCTCTGCATCCATTATTGGGCGCATGGTTAAAGATCCAACACAAAGAAAGATAATTGACCTCGACGGGTCAATTAAGGCGCTGATTCAGCCCAAGGAAGATGCAATATGGCAGGCTCTTTCAAAACAAATGTAAACGGCGCTACGTTTTCTTCTTAATCCGCTTCTTGATGATGTCTAAGAGCTTAGTTGCCACCTTCGTTTTCGTTGCCTTAGGAATGTGAATTACTTTTTTCGTTTTATCGATTACAATCAGTTCATTTGTTAGGGTGCCAAAGCCTACACCTTCTCGTCCAACATCATTGGCGACGATTAGATCCGCTTTTGCGCGGAGTAACCGGGTGTGTGCTCTTTCTATTAGTTCATCATCTGAGACATTATGTTCCGCTTTGAAAAGTACGAGATATATCGATTTTTGGATGTCTTTGACAGCATCTACAATTTTTGGTGTTGGTTGAAAAGTGACAGAAAGTGTCTGAGTTTTTGCCGTTGGAACTTTTTCTTTTTGCTGAGTTTCGGGAATCCAATCTGCAACTGCTGCGGCCGCGATTAGCACATCATATTTCTTTTTTAATAATTCCCCAGTTACAGCTTCGAACATCTCTTGAGTTGTCTCAACATCTATTACCCTCACTTTTTCAGGAGCGGGTAACATCCCATGACCATACACTAACGTTACCTTGGCTCCCCGTTGATACGCTGCCTGAGCAATTGCTATTCCCATTCTTCCTGAACTTTTACTAGTAACAATCCGTACAGGATCAATATACTCAAGGGTGGGTCCAGCGGTTATGAGAAAGCGTTTTCCAGCGAAATCTTGTGATGGCTTCAATCGAGTTAGAATCGTATTTACAACTTCTTGGGGCGTGGCAATCTTTGCCTTCCCCTCTTCCAAGCGGGGACCAATGAACTCAACTCCCAAGTCTTCAAGATATTTGATGTTCTCTTTGAGAATCGGATGCTTGTACATGGATGCGTGCATAGCGGGAACAATAATTATCGGCACTCCTGTTCCAAAAGCCGTAGTAACGGTAGATGTAACTGGAGTATCATCAACGCCCTTCGCAATCTTGGAAATTGTGTTGGCGGTTGCTGGAACTATTAAAACTAAGTCTGCTTTTTCGTCGTGGTCTCCTGCAAGAGCAACATGCTCAATTTTTCCCGTGAGTTCCGTTATTACCGGGTTTCCCGTTGCCCATTCCATGAGATAGGGATGAATAATTTCTTGGGCTGCATCGGAAAAAACAGCCACAACTTCTGCTCCATGACGCATTAATAATCGCGCAATTTCGGAACTCTGAACGGCCGCGACACTTCCAGTAATACAGAGGACAATGAATTTGCCTCGAAGTTCCGTGCCAAGGGTTTCGAGGATATCTTTTGACGGGTGTATATCCATCGGCATTGCAATCGTATCCAGTGTTTCTCTTTTCTTTGTTAGCTCTTAGTGGTAAGTATGTTGCTTATCGGGGTATTTACCTTCCCGTACCTCTTCCATAAATTCCTTCACAGCTTGACCGATAATCTTGTTTAGGCTCGTGTAATGTTTAACGAATTTTGGCAGATGATCATTACTAGCCATTCCAAGAAGTTCAGTAATCACCAACACTTGACCATCACAATGTTTTCCTGCCCCAATTCCGACGGTTGGTACTTTTACATCGTGAGTTATTTTCCTAGCTAACCATTCAGGGATACATTCTAACACCATAGAAAAGACGCCGAGTTTGTCGAGTTCTAAAGCGTCGCGCCATATTTTGTCAGCTTGTTCAGGGGTCTTTCCCTGAACACGATATTTGTCAGCTGATTGGGGTAGAAGTCCAACATGGCCCATCACGGGGACTCCCTCTTCTCGAAGTAGTTTGATGACTTCTGGTTGGTTTCCTTCGATTTTCACTGCATTAGCTCCAGCTTCACATAATTGCTTTGCATTGGTAAGTGCTTGGTCTGGTGTGTCATAGCTATGGATGGGCATATCGGCAACGATAATCGTGGTTTTTACTCCCCTAGAGACTGCTCGCGTATGGTAAATCATCGCTTCCATGGTAACTTGTTTTGTGTCAGGATTTCCCTGAAAGACCATTCCAAGGCTATCTCCGACCAGGATTAGATCTATCTTTTCCGATTCAAGAATTCGGGCAATCTGATAATCATATGCAGTTAACATAACGACTTTTTGTTTTCCTTTCATCCTTTGTATATCGTCTGTATTCAATACGTTCCATCCTCCAAGAATCTAATCAACTGGGTAAGAGTTTCATTAACGGGTGTCGGAATTTTGTGGCGTTTTCCTAATTCCACAATTTTTCCGTTTAGGAAATTTATCTCAGTTTTCCGACCTCGTAAGATGTCCTGATACATCGAAGTTCGATTTTCAAAATTCGGGAACTGTTTTTCCATTATCTCAAGAAGACTCAAGTCCAACTGTATCTCTTCTTCTTTTCCTACTGTTATGCATTCTTCGACAACACTTAGTCGAACTTGCTCTAGGTGTGGAGAAACTAGTTCTTTCGTGGATGCCTGTAAAATTGCACTTAGTGGGTTTGCGACACAATTGATGGCTACTTTGCGCCACACATCCGTTTCGAATTCCTCGGAATTCACAACACTAATTCCTGACGTATGAAAGAATTGGGCAATTTCCTGAGAAGTGGGGTCTGAATCTAAGAACGTGAAACCCAATCGGGCATGGATTCGTCCAGGTTCAAGGAATTCAGCCCCAAACGCCACAACCCCTCTGAAAATGTTGCTATTGAGGTTTATTGCTTTGCGCGCCTCTTCTTCAATTCCCAATCCGTTCTGCAAAAGTAAAATCGTTGTATCCTTCCGGATTAATTCGCGAATCGGTGTAAGTGCTTCTCGTAAATGATGGGCTTTTACTGTGACCAATAGAAGTGTTTTAGGGGGGATTTCTTGAATTTCAGTTGCTGTAGCTACGCTGTATGTTCCTGCTGCATCGCCAACAACAACCAATCCCTTTTTTCGAATCGCATCCATATGCCCTGGTCTTCCAACTAGTGTGACGTCGTAATTTTGCGAAAGGAGTGCACCATAAACGGATCCGATGGATCCTGCGCCTAACACTATCACATGATTGAACGTCATTTTTACTCTTCTCCCGAATTTGGAAAACCTTGTTGAGCCGCAAGGGTACTTAACCGCACATTTATGAGCTGAATTGCTTCGGCGAGATTTCGCTGATTGTCAAACGCCTCGAGAATTTTATGTAATGCTTCATGAGGTTCTTTCCGCAGTTTTCGAGTGTAAGTCAGGAGAAGTGGTAATGCTCGGACTACATTGTCCACAATGGTGATACTTGCCAATTGAGCCGTTCGAGATAGCGGATTCAAATCCACAGTTATGACTTCTTTTCCTAACCGTACTAGCCCCTCAGTGCGATCCCCATCCTCCAATGGTACAAAAGCCACATCAGCAATGAATAGGCCACGATGATCAACAACTCGCCGCTCACTATGAATTTCAGGTATTGTTTCCTGATAAGCTGAGTCAAGGCCATAAATTTCTGTAGCACCCACGTCTTTGAGAACCTGAGCAATTGCTTCTTCCCGTTCTTTCGATCGGTGATACAAATTGACTTCTAGTTTTGCTCTAGCCATCTTTGCTAACTTTACGAGCTCTTGGGGAACTAGGGCTGCAACGTTTCCATTTACGGATAAGACCGCGTTTTGACCAAGTAAAAGCCTCGCGGCTGCTGCTTTGATCGCTTGTCTCGCGTTTTCTGTGGTTTGTTCACCAATAAGGTAATCGAACGCCTCTCCTCTTCCGTGAGCAAATAATCCAAATTCAGATGTTATCCCAATTTCAAATCCATGTACAAGTTTTCCTCGAATACGTAAAGAGATAGCTCTGGGGTGTCGTGGTGAAACTTTGTGTCTATTCATCTATGATTCTCGCTCCTTCAGAATCGATATCCATTGTTAGAACGTCAAGTTCGGGGTCCTTATGGTGTTCAAAGATTGCTGCTAATTCGGGAACTTCGTCATGAGGAACTATTGAAAAGACGTTTTCACCGAAAATTGCTGTACTGCATGTAAACCCTGCCGCATCAGCGGCTTCTAGCACCGTCTTAACTCGCTTTGTAATGATACCAATATACTCGGCGAAATTCCGTGAATATTCCATCAAATTTGAAACTCTGGGATTCGCGCGAAGTGCATCTGTCAAGAGACCACCTCGTTCATTGATTCGCTTCCGCGAGCTTGGATTGCTCAATTGTTTGGATGTAGCAATAGGGCCAAACGGCAAGCACACTACTGTGAATTTATCACTCGAAGGTAGTTTCTCTACCTGTCCAATACCGGGTCCTCCTGCAGTCGTGCGAATTTCAATCCCTCCGACCATTTCTGCAATAACGGTACCTAATCCTGTACGTTGCTCTACTTCCACGATATGTGCGATTTGTGATGCTTCCAATTGTGATAACTTGACATCTGCTGCTTCATTCATTGCTATGGCTAGACTAAGTGCTGCTGCGCCACTGGTACCGAACCCTGAACCAATAGGCAATTCGACTTTATGACTCACCCACACTTCACAAGTCTCTTCCTGATGAAATTTAAGAAAATGTGCAACAACAGCCTTAGAAACTGGGGCCTGAGAAGAATCCTTTCCGTTAATGGTTATTTGAAGGGTTGAGTTATCGGCGGGCGCTATTTCAACGGTGGTTGTTACGCCTTTGCTAACTGAAACACCCGCTCCCCGTGATCCTTTTTCTAAAGGGCTTTCTGATTCATCACAAATCTGAAAGAATCCGGTAATATGACCAGGTGAAAACGCACGTATCCTTTTCATTTCAGAAAGCCTACCATTTGGTGTTATACAAGGTGATGTATCAAGTCGCGTGATGCTGAGTGAGAAAATAAGTATTTTGTCTTAGAAATTTAAATAATTTAAATTTCATTTAATATTCCTCCCGGAATAAATCCGCAAACCAACACTAGCTTAAAGAAGAGCAACATCCGAATGCTACAGAATATGAACCGTGCATCCGCATTCTGCCCTGCAGGAATCTCCAGCTTCTTTCAAGCAGTAACCCCCGAAATCCCTCCTATGACGATGGAGGAAACCAATCTGGTTGGAGCCCGAGGTGGAGGATTTATTCTTGAAAAAGGAGTGTACACAGAAACCGAAATTGAGCATGCAAAAGAAACTCAGATAGAAGTTACCATCAATGAACGACAAGCACCCGAAGCCAAAGTTACCCGTGAAGTTTGCCAATTTCTCATTAATCAAGTAAACGTGAATTATCGAGTTCGAGTCAATCATAAAGTGGAAGTACCAATAGGAGCGGGTTATGGTGCTAGTGCAGCAGGGGCCGTCAGCACTGCTATGACCTTAAGTCGCACCCTGGGAATGAATCTTACAGTTAACCGTATTGGGCAAATTGCCCACTATGCAGAAATTCAATGTGCAACTGGGTTAGGAAGTGTTAGTGGTGTAATACGCGGGGGTATGATTCTAATTCTGGAACCTGGTGCACCAGGTTATGATCAAGTGGACTGGATACCCTTCCCTCCAACATATCGAATCGTTACTGCAAGCTTTGCTCCCATTTCAAAGAAAGAGATTATCTTTTCAAAAGAAGCCCTAAAAACCGTCAATCGTGAAGGAGGACGTGTGTTAAAACGAGTGCTGGCTAATCCGAATCCCGTCGATTTCATGAAACTGTGTAACAGGTTTGCAAGAAAAGTGGGTTTTCTCTCTCCACGAGTTAAGAA
>JAEOSV010000118.1 GCA_016840185.1 Candidatus Hermodarchaeota archaeon
ACGTTTTGACTTTGGGTCCCCATAGCATGAATGACGTTCTTGACGATATCCTGTTAGTGGGAAGGGCAAGCGGAAATACAGCCAAAGCCAGTAACCTTGTGGAAAAATTGAGACAGAGAATAGACAGTGTAATTAAAAAGTCGAAGGCGGCATCTCGTAGACCAAAAGTATACTTTGAGGTCTGGAACGACCCTTACGTGAGTGTGAGTTCAGGAACATGGATTGGTGACGTAATCAACTTGGCTGGTGGAGCAAACATCTTCGGCGAAGCAGTTTCAGAGTGTCCTATAATTGACTCGGAAGACATTGTTCAAAGGAACCCTGACATAATTGTGTTTCCCGTTATTCCCGGGGTTCCAAGGTTTTGGGGAAGCTTCGAGGATGTGAAAAAACGCCCGGGATGAAAGAGCACAAATGCTGTTAGAAACGGCAACCTCTATGAGGTTCCAAGAGACTTTATTTCCCGACCTGGACCGAGGCTTGTGGAGGCGCTGGAGATGCTGGAGAAAATTATTCATCTAAGTTCTTAAATAACTCTGCAGTGTTGATTGGAGGGTCTGTGGAGGATGTTTCGTTCATGAAGGCTGTTGGTCTTTTTTCTGGTGGCAAAGATTCCCTCTATGCCCTGCATCTTGTCGAAAAAAGAGGAGTCACGGTTGATCATCTGTTGACTTTGATTCCGAATCTTCCTTGGCCTTCTCCTCATGCCGAAAACTTGGAGGCTCTGAAGATATTAGCGGAATCCATGGGGAAACATCTAACAATAGTTGATTTTAAGATGGAGGGAGCATTCGTTGAGGCGCTCAAAAGCCTTGAGGTTGATGCTTTGGTGGCTGGCGACATTTTTGTTGAGGCGCATGTGGAGGGTCTTAAAGATGTCTGCAGTAAGGTTGGTTTGGAGTTGCTTGAGCCCCTCTACAGGAGAGACACTTCAGAGGTTTTCGATGAGATCTTCAGTTTAGGATTCAAGGCGTTGATTACGGGTGTAAAACTGGAATATCTGGATGAAGAGTGGCTGGGATTCATTATCAGCAAAGAGACGAGTGCCCGCTTTCTGTCGAAGATTGGAAGTGTTGACCCTTTGGGTGAAAACGGCGAGTTTCATACGCTGGTTCTTGAGTGCCCCCTCTACGCAAAACCGTTCAAGGTGAAGTCTGTGGAGAGGAAGGCTGCGCAGGGCATGGCTTATCTTAATGTGACAATTGTGTAAGTGCATAATTTAGTCTTTAGAAACTTGGTGGATTCTTTCTGACGTGGTTGTTTGTGTGTTTTGTCGGAACTTTTATATAGTTGTTAGGATGGATTATCCATCCTAAAAGGGTGTGAAACTAATGAAGAAAATCACTATCTATCTCTTGGCAATAATAGCAATAATCGCGTTAGTTGTTGCAGTTTACGTTTATGTCTCATATCAGGGAGAACCCGACGAATTCGAGGGAGGAGACCTTGTCGATGACTTTGGCTACTCGTTGACTTTAACTTCGCCTCCGGAAAGGATTGTGTCGTTGGCGCCTAGCAACACGGAAATCTTGTTTGCTGTGGGTGCTGGCGACAAAGTTGTGGGAGTGACAGATTTCTGTAATTATCCCTACGATTTTGCAGCTTGGATCGAAGCGGGCAACATGACCAGCATCGGAAATTACTATGGCCCCTCCACAGAACCAATCGTTGCTCTGGAACCTGATCTTGTTCTTGCTACAACTGGGAGTCTAGAAGCCGCCGAAAACCTACGGGAACTCGGATACAATGTCCTAGTTATTGAGCCAAAGAACATCAGTTTTGTTCTCCGTGACATCCTCTTAGTGGGCAGAGCCACCAACCATTACGACGAAGCTGTTGCACTTGAAAGTGAAATCAAGCAGAGAATCGACGCCGTAACCACCCAAGCAGCAGATGCAACCACCACGCCGAAAGTATACCACGAAGTTTGGAACAACCCCATAATGAGTGCAGGTCCAGGAACATTCATTGATGAGCTGATAACTCTGGCAAGTGGAGTAAATATTTTCAGCGACGCAGTTTCAAGTTGGCCAACTGTAAGCTCGGAAGCAATTATCGACAAGAATCCTGACGTGATGATATTCCCTGACATGTATATGGGTCAAGCGAACTTCTACGAAACCATAGAAGCTGTGAGGAACCGTGATGGATGGGACCTCATAAGTGCAGTTCAGAACGATGCAATCTACGAAATCAATGCAGACATAATCTCTAGGTCTGGTCCAAGACTCGCTGACGCACTGGAAGTCATGGCAAAGATGATTCATCCAGAAATTTTTGGGCAACCCTAAAATAACCTCCCCTTTTTTATAAGCTAAACATAATTTGTGAAACTTCAATGAAAACCAAAGGTGAAAAAGCTCATTTCAAACGTGTTTCCCACTGGAAGCTATATATGATTATACTAATAGTCGTGTTCGTAATTGTTCTTGTTTTATCACTCAATTTGGGGTCTGCTGATATATCCTTCAGTGATATTCTTAGGATACTCGCCAGACGAGTTCCCTTTTTAGACAACATGGTAGAACCATATAAAATTCTGCCATCTGCTGAAACAATAATTCTTCGCCTCAGACTTCCGAGAGTACTTTGTGGTGCTATAGTCGGTGCGTCTCTAGCAACTGCCGGTGTAATCTATCAAGGGATCTTTAGAAACCCTATGGCTGACCCTTATGTCATAGGGGCTATGTCCGGTGCATCCCTAGGTGCCGCACTCGTGTTGGTACTAGGAATTGGCGTATCCCTTCTGGGCGTGA
>JAEOSV010000013.1 GCA_016840185.1 Candidatus Hermodarchaeota archaeon
ACCGCGTGGGGTTTTCATTAATCCTCCACGCTGTAACCGATTATGATTACAAAATCATGGAGGGAATGGATAAATGACAAAAGTAACGTTCCTTGGCGGGTGCCGCCAAGTCGGCGCATCTGCAGTCCTTGTGGAACAAGCAGGCGCGCGTGTCGTCTTGGATTATGGTACCGCCTTTAATGGTACTCAACGAGTACCCCTACCTACATCTACACGCAACCTCACTAGCGTCCTATCACATGCACACTTAGATCATAGTGGGAGTCTTCCCCTCATTACTGGAAGCCAAACTCATCGAGTTCCTATGTACTCAACCACTCTCACAAAGGAGCTTGTTAGACTTCTGTTGATGGATATGCTTCGCATTAATGGAGAGTCCCTAGCGTTTGAACGAAATGAAGTACAGACACTTCTCCAAAATACTCACACGCTCAATTATGGTCAGCCGGTTCAGGTTCATCCTAGAGTCAGGCTCTCACTACATGATGCGGGCCATATTCCAGGTAGTGCATCAATTCTAGTTGAAACTGAGGCCAATGGTGGTGGTCCTGCACGAATCTTGTATACTGGGGACTTGAATACCACGGATACGCGCTTGGTCAATGGAGCCCAAAGCCTTCGACGGCTTGGTGACCTTGATCTAATTATTGTAGAAAGCACGTATGCCCGTGAAGAGCACCCATCTCGACGAACAGTAGAAGAGACGTTCGTTGAAGCATGTCGTTCGACCCTCGAATCAGGAGGTACTGTGTTAGTGCCCTCCTTTGCCGTAGGACGTGCACAAGAAATCCTAACCGTACTTAGCCAACATCGCCACCGTGGGCTAGATTATCCCATCTTCATTGATGGCATGGCCCGAAAAGTCACACGAATTATGCAACAGCATTCAAAGACCTTCACCGGTGGTTCGAAAGTAAGTAAAGCAGCCCAACAAGCCACTTTCATTCGCAATCAAGCAGATCGAAAAAGAGCCCTGGATGAGCCGGCGATTATCATTGCACCTGCAGGTATGCTCAAAGGAGGAACTGTCCATATTTATCTGAAAGACATTGCGAGTGATTCACGAAGTAGTGTCTTACTTGTCGGAAAACAGCTTCCGGGAACACCTGGTGCTGATCTGATAGAGACTGGAAGAATTACCCTTGGTGCTCATTATGGGGAGCCTACAGTCCATACGGTGAAAGCCAAGGTGAAGAACTTTGACTTCTCTTGTCACGTAGGGCGTCACGAGGTGCTGAACTATCTCAAACAGGCACAAGGTAATCCACGCATCTTAACTATGCACGGAGAACCAGCCTCTTGTGAGAATCTAGCCCAGACGCTTCAGACCCGTTTCGGTTTTGAAGCACAAGCAGCTACTTGTGGGGAGTCAATCCTGTTCAATTAATTCGGTTTGGAACTTGTTGTGTTTTATTTCGAGTCATTTGATTTCTCGTTTTGGTAGGCATTCGTAACGCTTTTCGTTTCAAACCGTTATAGCTACCTCAATAATTTGGCTGTAAATAATCAATCATGTGTTGAGGTTAAAATTATGACAGAGACGGTCCTTTTGAAAAAAGAGCCTGAGCAAAAGACTGCTTGGCTCGTTTTGAATCGTCCGGAAAAACTGAATACGATTAACGAGGATCTCACGCTTCAGCTCCAACAAACATTGGCGAAAGTTGAAGTGGATAAGGAGATTCGCGTTCTCATCATCACGGGGGCTGGAGAAAAGGCGTTTTCCGGTGGTGCCGATTTATCGGTGTTCATGAGTGGTGTCACACCACAGTATGCCCAGTATATCGCTCAAAAAGGTCATGAGATACTTGCTATGATTGACCGTTTACCTCAACCGGTTATTGCAGCAATTAATGGTTATGCGTATGGTGGGGGCTGCGAAATTGCGTTAGCTTGCGATTTTCGACTAGCAACGAAACGAGCTAAAATCGGACTCACAGAGGTAAACTTGGGATTAATTCCAGCCTGGGGAGGAACTCAACGAATGCCACGCATTATTGGTTTAGCAAAAGCTCGAGAAGCGATTATGTTTGGGAAACAATACACGGCGGAGGAGGCGTTGAAAATTGGATTAGTAGACCGTGTCTTTCCAGATGCGGGTTTCGAGAAGGGAGTCCGAAGCTTTGCCCAAGCACTCGCCGATCAAGCCCCGATTGCTGTGAAGTTGGTGAAACAGTGTTTGAATTATGGCACTCAAGTTCCGTTGGAAATTGGGTTAGCTTATGAAGCGCAGGCTTTTGCAAAAACGTTTACAACAAAAGACATTTTTGAGGGAATCACAGCATTTCTTCAAAAACGGAAACCTGAGTATAAAGGCGAATGAAGAAACTAATTGGTGACTTGAATGAAAGAACTTCGAGAAACTGTTATTGTTGATGCTCTTCGAACACCGATCGGTCGGAAAGATCGTGCGTTTTCAAAGACCCGACCCGATGAACTCGCGTCCCATGTCCTCCGTGAAATCACGAAACGGACAAAAGTTGACCCCAAGGATGTTGATGATGTTATCATGGGCTGTAACACGCAAACATCTTGGCAAGGTGCGAATATTGGTAGGTTAGCATTATTGGGAGCCGATTTCCCTTACACGGTCCCAGGTACTTCAATAAACCGAGCCTGTGGATCTTCACAACAGGCTGTCAATTTTGGGGCACAATCCATCTCTACGTACAATGCGGATATCGTTATTGCAGCTGGTGTGGAACACATGTCTTGGCTCCCGATAGGAGCAGACTTTGGAGAAGGATGGGCAGCCTTCAACCCTGAGTTGCTCAAGAAATACCAATTCATTCCGATGCCGATGAGTGCCGAACGAATGGCGGAAA
>JAEOSV010000119.1 GCA_016840185.1 Candidatus Hermodarchaeota archaeon
AATCTCGTAGTTTACTATTGTATGCGACGTGGAGACTGCAAAGCGGTCGAAGACGTAACTTTCAACATTGAAGCAGGCGACTCCGTCGGTCTTGTTGGTGAATCAGGTTGTGGAAAAAGCACAGTTGCGTTCGCGATTCTCCGAATGTTGCCCGAACCTGGTGAAATCATGGGAGGGCACATCTACCTTGACGATGTAGACATTGCTACATTGGATGACGAGGAGATGCGGAATTTCCGCTGGACACAAATCGCAATGATCTTTCAAGGAGCGATGAATGCGCTCAATCCGATTCTTCGAGTTAGTGATCAGATTATGGAAGCCATGCTCAGACATGATTCCGAACTGTCAAAGGATGAAGCAAAGGATAAGACCAGAGAACTTTTTTCACTTGTCGGCATGGATCCAGACCGAATTGACCACTATCCTTTCGAATTTAGCGGAGGGATGAAACAACGAGCCATGATTGTGATGGCACTTGCCTGCGATCCCAAGTTCCTAATTGCTGACGAACCAACGACAGCACTCGATGTTACAGTTCAAGCTCAAATCATGCTTTTGTTGCAGAAGCTTGTCGCTGAATTGGGAATCACCCTCATGTTGATTACCCATGACTTGTCGGTCGTTGCAGAAACATGCAATAACGTTTTCATCATGTATGCAGGAAAAATCGTTGAAACCGGAGCCGTCCTTGAAATCTTCCAAAAGCCTTGGCATCCTTACGCTCAAGGATTAATTGCTTCGATTCCATCTATTGAAAAGTCGAGTGATCAATCGCTTGCATCAATCCCGGGATCCCCTCCGAATCTATTGGACCCACCTTCGGGTTGCCGATTCCATCCAAGGTGTATGTATACCCAGGACCTATGCAAGACCGAAGATCCCGCATTACTCGAAGTAAGCCCAGGACACCAAGCTGCCTGTCACCTAGCTAGTGGTAGGATAAAGGATAGCAAATGGGCACCGGGCAAGCAGGAGGGTAAGAAATGAACCGAGGAAAAGAGCCACTCATCCAATGTCGCGGACTGAAGAAATGGTTTTCCGTCAGTTCAAGTTTCTTCGCCCAACTTCTTGGGGGCGAAGTATTCCTTAAAGCCGTTGACGGGGTTGACCTTGACATCTATCCTGAAGAACTCTATTGTCTTGCAGGCGAATCTGGCTGTGGAAAAACAACCACTGGTAAACTCCTAGTGGGCTTAATTGAACCCACGGACGGAACAGTTGTGTTTGATGGCCATGACCTAAACGAGATTAGCCGCCGTGAACTACGCCATCTCCGCGCACGAATGCAAACAATATTCCAAGATCCATATTCCTCACTGAATCCACGACTTAGTCTCTATGATACAATCGCTGAACCACTTCGATTAAACAAAATTGCTTCCGATGGTGAAGACGAAGAAGCTCGTGTTGTCCGGGCCCTCGAAGCAGTCCAACTAGTACCCCCCAAAGAGTTCACATTCCGGTATCCCCATGAGCTCAGTGGAGGTCAACGACAACGAGTTGCTATTGCTCGCGCCATCGTCGTCAATCCCTCATTCATTGTTGCTGACGAACCGGTCTCCATGCTTGATGTATCCATTCGATCAGAAATCCTCAATCTTTTGGAAAAGATTCGACGTGAATTCCATATTGCCTACGTTTACGTGACCCACGATCTATCTGTTGCGAGCTACATCGGTGATAGAATCGCAATTATGTATCTGGGTAAAATCATGGAAAAGGGTACGATTGACCAAGTGATTCATGGGTCAATTCATCCCTACAGTCAAGCCTTGATCTCAGCTGTCCCGTCACCAGATCCAACGAGTCAACGAAAACGGAAAGTTCTCCCCGGTGAACCGGGAAGCCCCATTAACATTCCGCCTGGTTGTTTGTTTGCACCACGTTGTGAGTTTGCCCAAGAGAAATGTGGAATAGATGAACCTCCATTGGAAGAGATTGAACCCGGTCATTGGGTTTCCTGCTGGTTTCCACGTCCCCCACTCCGCTT
Organism: Candidatus Hermodarchaeota archaeon; assembly: GCA_016840185.1. Next base: position 1,994 of record JAEOSV010000119.1, read on the forward strand.
GGGATTCGATCCTGCGGCGGCACTAAAGGAAAAGGCTAAATCCTAACCAAGCTCATCGTTAGCTGGTTGTGAAATCACCTTGGGAGACGACCTAATCCTCAAACAACTACACCACATCATTGACCTTCTAAATAAAGCCCTTGAGAAATTAGATGAAATCAACCGACCAAAGAGTAGGAATGTCGCCTGGCGTCTCTTCTTTCCTTATGGTGAATTCGCAGGACAAAAATCCGCAGCAAAAGAAGCTGCAGCCATAATGCTTGATGTACAAGCACGAATCGATGATATGGAAAAGACTCTCCGCAAACGCAGTCATCCATTAGTTGACCGCATTCAGGAACTAAATTATCTCGATTTAAAGAATATGGGCGACCAGTTGATGGAACTACCTCAACGCGCCCAGTATATGGGTGACCAAATTGAGGATTACGGGATTCGAATTAAGGAACTGGTTGAAGAACTTGAACAGAAAAGTTCCAAGTAGTTTATCCATGGTTTTTGCTGTGAGCAGTTTGCTGACTATTCGAGTTTTAATGGTTTAGCAAAAGCCTCCATGTCCAGAAATCCGTGACCTGAGACGTTAAAGGCGATAACCGCGTCTTCACCTTTCTCCTTATACTCGAGTGCTTTGTCGATGGCTGCACATACCCCGTAGGACGATTCGGGTGCAGGGATGAATCCTTCTGTTTGGATAAATCTGCGGGCTTGAGAGTATACATGTACTTCGTCAACTGGATAAGCGACTGCATCGAGCATTCCAAGTTTGCGAACTGCACTCATAATCGGAGCGGCTGCTGAGTAGCGAATTCCTTCTGCCCAAATTTCTGGCATTTCGACATCATGACCGAGTGAATACATCTTCAATAAGGGAGTAAGGCCGGCGTGATCACCATGATCGTAGATGTACTTACCCTTTGAGAGATTGGGTGAAGCTTCACTTTGGGCTGCAAGGAAGTCACATTCCCGTTTTCCTTGTAGCACTTCTCCGATGAAGGGAAGGCTAAATCCTCCGAAATTACTACCGCCACCAAAACATCCTACAAGGAGTGTTGGATTGTCCTCAGCAATTTTGAATTGTTCAATGGTTTCAAGACCAATTACAGTCTGGTGGAGTAATACGTGGCTAAGCACACTTCCAAGACAATAGATGCTCCCATCCCGGTTCAACGCATCTTCAATTCCCTCGCTAATTGCGATGCCCAAGCTACCCACATGTTGGGGATTCTCTTTGAGCAATTCACGCCCAAACTTGGTTTCTTTGCTTGGAGAAGCAAAGACGTCTGACCCAAAAAGATGCATCAGTGTGCGACGACCTGGTTTCCATCGATACGCGGCACGAACCCAAAAGACCCGGCATTTCAGATCGTTCAGTGACGCAGCATAAGATAGGGCTGAACCCCATTGACCTGCCCCGGTTTCCGTTGTCACTTCTGAAAATCCTTCTTTCGCAGCATAGTAGGTTTGTGCTAACGCAGTGTTAACTTTGTGAGATCCGGTAGGTGAAAGATCTTCACGTTTGTAATAGAGCCGAATGTTCTTTGGTAGCTTCAAAGCCTTCTCCAATCGCAACGCTCGCATGAGGGGGCGTGGCCGTCCAGCTTGAATGAACAGTTCACGAATCCCTGCTGGGATGTCAATCCACCGCTCAGTGGAGTTTTCTTGCCCAAGGACTGTTTTTAACAAGAATTTCGGAAGTAGTTCCAACCGTGATGGACCATCCTTTGGATCCTGCGGTGGAGGTACGGGTTCAGGTAAATCCGCGGCTAGATTGTACCAACGACGAGGTAACTGGTCGACCGGTAAATTGAATTGATTATTAGCTTCGGGCATATTCAACGCCTACACAAACAAGGCAAACTGTAACCTTTTTATTTCATCCTTTCTCCCAAAAGGGCTTTCGCTTCCGACAAGAAATGGCCTTTCTGTTCTCTTTATCCATTGAATCGTTGTAGATACCCTAAACTTCACCCCTTGCTCGGAATTCTACACGAAGCACTTAAAGGCATGTCGGGGAGTGGTAAATTAGGAACCCAGAGGGTGAAAACTGGATGGAAGAACTCGCTGAAGTTGTCTACAAAGTCATAGTCGTTGGCGATGCAGGGGTAGGCAAGACCTCACTTGCTCGTCGCTACACCACTGGTCAGTTCGATGAAAGCTACCTATTCACGTTGGGTGTTGACTTCTTTACTAAACAAATAAAGTTGAAAGATGACACCAATATCAAATTAGTCATTTATGATACTGGTGGGCAAGAACGATTCGATTTCATCCGTGGCTTGTACTTCGAAGGAGCCGCTGGTGCTATCATCGCGTACGATGTAACCGACCAACAGTCCTTCGATCGAGTTGATCACTGGATTCAACAAGTCTATCAACGATGCGAAGGAATTCCACTGGTCCTAGTAGGTTGTAAGGCAGATCTCAAAGACCAACGCGTTGT
>JAEOSV010000120.1 GCA_016840185.1 Candidatus Hermodarchaeota archaeon
GTTACAGGCCAGTTAGCAGTGACATTGAACAGCGTTAGGCTGCTTGAAGCAGTGAAAGTTGACGCCCACCAGCCAGCATTTCCGACGGTATCTGTAAGGGCTGATCCATTCACTTGCATTGAGATTTGGCTGGGTGTTGGGGATAGACCCATCGGAAGTAATGTTACATTGGCAAAATAATCCACACCGACATATGTCCAATCGGTGGTCCATCGCCAGGCATATCCGTTATCGCCGTTTGCTGCATCTGAACGAAATTGCCAAGATGGAGTTGCACCCGATTCGGGAACGAGTACGACGAAGTAATAGTTGTTGTAGGTGGTTGAGGTTGTGAGAAGCACGGGACTTACCCATGTTGCGTTAATCCATCCATCAAAGGTATCCGTGCTATCTCCTAAATCAAAGTAAATTCGGCTGGACCATAAGTTATGAGGTTTCGGACGTCCACCATCAACAGTCGCGTTAAAGATACTAACATACAAATCGTCAAATAAATCGAGTAACTCGAATAATCCCGCTTCAACACGAACCATGACACTGTATAGATAGCAGGAATTCGTAATCTGGAAACTCATCGCCGCGCGAATGTTGTGGCTGCCATCACTAACGGTGTCATTGGTTTCAATGTCCAAAACAATAGGTCTAGCTGATATACTACTGAAAGATGCATTAATTGAAACGTCCCAATTCACAGGTAAAGCGACGATGAAATCAGTTGATACATTCGTGGACGTTGGGGTTCCAAGGGTTTTGTTATAGGTGGCTCTGACATTTGTAGAACCCCCGCTGCCTTGGTATCGTCCAACTGGTTCTGCTCCATAGGGTGGAGGTGGTGAATAGGGCGGTGCCATTGATTTAGAAGCCATTTCCACAGGTATTGGTTCGATAGGAAAACTGACTAGAAAAGGAACGAGGAGGACGACGATGAGGGCTACTACTGTCCAATGACGTCGTGCCACCGCAATATCACCAAATAGCGTACCTTCTAACCCGCTTCTTCATCTTGACCGTTGTCAGCGAACTTTTAGTTCTTTCTTAAGAAACTCGCTTAGCTAAAGGCATCTGCGATTTTCTCATAGTCAGCGGAACGGAATTTAGTCGGATTTATTGTTGAGTCAGAGATAAATAGTATTTGACGAGAACAATGCGTACTCAAAAAGGGATGCAATATGATTACCTTTGATGAATTCAAGAAACTCGACTTTCGCGTCGCAACGGTTACGCAATCCGAACAAGTCCCTGGTACCAAGAATTTGCTCAAAGTTCAAATTGATCTTGGAAAATTAGGGCAACGTCAAATCGTTACTGGATTAGCACAATATTATCCTGCTGAATCGCTAGTTGGTCGGCAACTCGTTGTCTTGGTTAACCTGAAACCCGCTGTGTTTCGGGGTGAGAAATCAGAGGGAATGCTTTTGGCTGCTGAGGTTGGCAAACAAGGTGAATCTGAATACCAAGTAGTACTTGTCGTGCCTGAGAAGGAATTACCACCTGGAACTCCGGTGCATTAACCTGTTTGGAGCGGTTAAACGAACATTCCGCCCGCGCCCCGATCATTTTCCCGTTCCTGTTGGCGTTCAAGAAGCTGTTTAATCTCTTTTTCAATGGCTTCAGCATCTGCCATGAGTGCCTCAGTTTGAATGTCCAAATCGTATAGCTTGTTAAACACTTCAACAGCGACGCTGGCCGCCCGTGGATCTGGGCGACCGCGTTCGGCATATGGTAAAATCGCCATTGCAGGAAAATTACGAATCTCGAGGTTCGCTAAGAGGAGCGCTAGGGGTCCGTATATCCCTCGACCTTCCTCGAGAACCAGTAACTCGTGTTTTTGAGCTGTTTCCTTATATGCTGAAGTATAAGCACTACGATATCGTGATTCATCTTCAGCGAATTGCATATCCAATCCTCCGAGCAATACCGCTTCTTTGAGCTCCATGTCAATACACCAATTCGCGACCGTCTCCGTAAAGGGAGCCCATTCTGCCCGATGGGGTTGAAGCCGTGTAAACAAGAGAATAAATCGTTCTCCATACTCGTAGATTTCAATGGGCATAAGAAGCCGCTCACCTCCAATGAACACATGCGGCGGAACCAGCGGACTCATAATGCATCCAATTGGTCGTGCCTGCTCTTGAGCAGCTAAATGACGAAGTACAATATACCCGGTCTCACCCAAAGCACTGTGAAATCCCGAAACCAAGACCTTTCCCTTCAGCTTAACATCAGGCTCATGTAAGATAATTTTAATTTCTTCAGAGTAATCCAATTGAATCACCATTATTCTCGTGCTGGCTGTAGCAGAATTGTTGAGAGCTTTAAGTTTTCTTCCTTGATTAGAGAAAAAACGCAGTTCTAACCTGTTGTTCTTTCCTTCGAAATACATTTATGGGCATATTCAAATGGCGTGACTATAATTCCCGCCAGGATACCCACGTCAAGGCGCAGGGGATTCGTAAAAGTTTGACCGAACTCCATTTTCTGGGTGGCTGTAAAACCATAGGCAGTTCTGCATATCTCGTCCGAGAAAACAATATGTCCATCCTCTGCGACTTCGGGGTTTCATTCAACGGAAATCCCACCTTCCCCCAGTTAACACGACCCTCCAATCTTTTTGTCGCACTAAGCCACGCTCACCTAGACCACAGTGGTGGACTTCCCCTCCTCTTTGCCAGCGGATCCGTTCCGGTCTACATGACTGAAATTACCCGAGATTTAATCCGAATACTCCTTAAAGATATGATTCGATTAAGTAACTATTTCCTACCCTTTGAAAACGAAGAATTAGAACGGTTACTCCGCCGCATACGTATTGTGAATTACAAAGAACCAATTGAAGTCACAAAAGACGTTACCGTGACGTTTCATGATGCGGGACACATCCCGGGCAGTGCAGCAATTCAAGTACAAACCCCTAATCATGATGTTCTCTACACCGGTGACATCAATACCATCGATACACAACTGCTCAAAGCCGCCCGCGTTCCAAAGAACACCCCAGACACTTTAGTTTTAGAGAGTACCTATGCCCTCACCGCACACGAGAAACGTCAAACCATCGAAGAAAATTTCATTAATACTGCTGAGGAAACAATCGAAAATGGAGGAACTGTACTCGTTCCTGCGTTTGCCGTAGCCCGGGCCCAAGAAATCATCTGCATCCTAACGAAGCACAAAGTTGATTTTCCAATATACATGGACGGCATGGCCCGAGAGGCTGCCCGCATTTTCTTGCGACATCCTAACTTTTTCCGCAACTACAAACTCCTGAAACGTGCATTAGGAAACACCCAGTGGATTCGAAGCCGCCGTCAACGCAAGGGCCTCACTAACAACCCTGGATTAATTGTTGCACCCGCAGGCATGCTCAAAGGCGGAACCGCCGCCATGTATCTAAGCGAAATTATGCATAATCCAAAGAACGCCGTCCTCTTAGTAGGATATCAAATCCCAGGAACACCTGGCCGAGAACTCCTCGAAAATGGGTCCTACGATGATGGCGCTGGACTAAAGCAGGTGAAAGCGAAATTCCAACTCTTTGATTTTTCATCCCATGCTGGTCAAAACCAGCTACTGGAACTTGGCCGCTCATTCCCCAACCTTGAAACAATATATACGGTTCATGGGGAGGCAGAAGCCTGCAATTATTTAGCGAAAACTTTGCACAAAACGAATGGCATAAATGCACATGTTGCTGAGACAGGGCAACACATTGAGCTCCCCTAATAGATGGTGAAAATGTTATGGCTGATGAAATGCCCGTAATCTCCGGAAATCGCAGCACTATCATTAGCAATCTCCTTGCTTCGATGATCACTGCAGCACTTCTTGGAATTATTGTCTATCTCTCTGGTTATCGATTATATGCTGAACCTATCCCAGAATCAGAATTCGGGTTTCTCGCTGCAATAGGTAACGCAATCCTCTTTGTAGTTCTTGCAACAGTAGGTGCCACCCTTGTAGTGCTTCTCTTAAAATATGGACGCGAACGTTTTCTCCGGTATCTTCTAATTGGCGCTTTTGGGTTCATCAGCATAGTAGTGGCACTCTACTTTGGATACATGTACGTTATCGTCTTCCAATTCATTGACGCTATTCTCGCCGTTCTGGTTCTGTTAGCACTAATAATGACCATAGGCCTCGCGTTCCTAACTGTTGACGAACATAATCGAATGAAAAACGGAGGGCTACTCATATTTGGTGCAGCTATCGGCGCTTTTCTCGGAGTTGTACTCCCCGTTTGGACCAGTGTATTGCTTCTCATTGGTTTAGCCATATACGATTACTTTTCTGTGAAACGAGGACCAATTCGGCAAATCGTCGAACTCACTGAAGATGATCCAGACAAACTCAGTGCCTTAGCCGTGTCCACAGACGAATGGGATATTGGATTAGGTGATGTTGCTTTCTACGGTATGATGACCGTTCTTGCCCTCGTTAATTTCGGTTTCCTTCCCGCTATCCTAACAGTGATTGGAGTTGTAGCAGGATTCCTCATTACCCTAAAATTACTAGAAAAACGAGGAATTATGGCTGGACTCCCTATTCCTGTTGCCTTGGGTCTCTTGGGAATGACAATTGGTTTCTTAATTCGATGGGTGTTACCCTTCATTCCCTGAGGATGAAACTAGGTCAAGAACCAGAAAAGTTAGACATCAACTATAGGTAACTTCATACCCGCTAGTAACCGTTCGGCAGTTCCAGGATCACAAACGTAGGTGTAAAGGTAACTAGGTGTGCGTAGCTTCAGCTTCACTGAATCTCGAAGACGTTTAACACGAACTTCACTCGCGCGTTCTACGATTACGAGGAATTCTTCTTCACTTTGAATTTCACGGGGCATCAAAGA
>JAEOSV010000121.1 GCA_016840185.1 Candidatus Hermodarchaeota archaeon
CTCTCACACTCATCTGGTCCTGACCTCCTTCCCGTCTGGCATCCTATGATGATATTCTCCGATCGATCGATCGAATGTGTTGCCAATCATCATCCAAGATTTCACGTAAATTTGTGACAAGAAATACCTTTTCTAACTACGTCCTGAATCTATTCAACACGAATACAATTACAGCTGAAATAATGAACCAGAAGACGAAATTTATGGCAAAATTGGTCCATTGAAAAGACCATATGTCAACTGGTCCGGCTATGGAGACAGTTTGATGGTAGAGCCAAAAGAGTGGTATCCCATATCTGATCTCTTCAGCATCAGGTACAGAATATATCTCATAACGAATTGTTGAAACTAATGTCAAAACGATTCCAAGTAGTAACGAAAACAGAAATTATTTTTCAAGTTTCAAATCGAAGACTCTCTTAGATCGTGTGAATGAACGAACAAGAATAATTGACCAAAACATAAACCCCTCGTAGTTGCGTTGGATATTAGACTATCTGTGCCATATCGTCTAAAAAGTTTCAGACGATTTTCAGGGCTTCTAAATGCCATTTCTATTCCTTCTTACCTTGTAGCAAGACAACACTAAATATTAGAGCGATAATAAAGAGAAAAACTGAAGAAATGAATGGTCCCCCGATTCCAGCAACATACGATTCCCCAACCCAGAATAATCCAACAGTAATAACAAGCACAAAAATCCACATAAAAGCAATTATCAAGTTCTTACTTTCCATCGTTATCGACCTCCCGTTGAATGAACTCTGCGTAAGTATATAAGCTATTCTTGAGAACTTTTACCAACCTTCCGTAATAACAACAACATTGGGTTTGGGTTTGGGGGGTATCGTTTTTGCCCCCACACACACTTCTGTCTGATCGGTTTCTCAAGTGAAGACTTGCTTTGTATATGCAATCCGTTACCTGAGAAGTAAAAACTAACCAAGAAAAGGTGCAGAGCGCAACTAGAACACTATATCGTCCAGATTATGGCATTTCTTGGTAATTGTCACTTCGTCCACTCTGGTTACGCCAGGAGATTTTGTAATGCGTTCAGCATATTTGGCTTCAGTGTATTCAACCCTCAGGTCAAATGGGGTAGGAATCACAAATGGCTTGACTGAATCAAATCTATCCATCGCGTTCCGTGCAGCTTCCTTGATGGTTGACCGTGCCTTCTCTGGACTCAAAGATATCGCCTTCCTCACACTTAGGGCTCCCATCTTCTCTTTTTCGTCTAAAGCCCACTTCACGATAACTCCCTCAATTCCCGGTACTAATGCTTTTGCTTCTTCAACAGCAGTCATATCCCCTGTAACTAGCACAGTAGAGACGCCCTTTTCACCGAAACCAGCCATGTTCAGAGCTATTTCACCAATCTTCAGGTTATCCACCCAAACATTCTTGGGAAACGGATAGAAACTGTGCGCAAGCACGCCGCCTGAACCTGCCATTCCATGTAAACCGTGTAACATCATCGCATCGAACGATTCATCGTATCCTACTGGCCCAGCATCTCCGGCTTGCATCACCAATTTGCATTCAGGATGTAATAATTCTACGTTGATTCCACCAGGGAACGCTCCGTGACCTGGCCATGCAAATATCTCGGTTGCCCCCCCTTCAATCGCACCTTCTATGAGAGCGTTCAACTCATTTGTCGCCATATCTATTGCTTGCTGATAGTAAGCACCATCCTCCATACACTGTTTCCTAAAGTCTACAACACCAGCGACTCCCTCCAAATCACATACTATGTATACTTTCATCTTTCCACCCAGTTTCCGATTGTTCACGCCCTTATGTAAACTCCCATATTAGTCACAGCATATATGTGTGCTAGCCCACTCATTTTTTGGGTTTGGGTTTTGGGGTAAAAATTTAACCGCTAAAATTAAATTTCTAATGTAACCAAGATACTATCATGAAGAATAGGATTATTTTGGCGGGTATTATCTTAATTGCTGTTTTCATAGCTAGCTATTTAGTCTGGGATTACATGAATTACCTCGATTACTTGAGTATGGTTGTTCATGATACAGATAGATGGGCCGTAATTATGGATTCACA
>JAEOSV010000122.1 GCA_016840185.1 Candidatus Hermodarchaeota archaeon
GTAACGTAGGGCAGGAGTGCCCGTAAATCAGGAGTCGTTACCACAACTTGAACATGTCTGCGAGCAACTTGGTCAGGGCGAAAGCCAATTGGGATTGAAGCAAAATCAAAGAGAGGTACATTATTACGATCATTAGCTATCGCTACGGTTTCAAAATCAGAAAGTTGGTGTGTTTCAATGAGCCCCTGTATGACATCAACTTTGGTTTGTCCTCGACAATCTAACGCTGCAATATGCCCGGTGAGACGGTTTTCTTCGAGTTCAACACGGATTCCGCTAGCAAAATGAGCACCCAAATTTTTCGAAAGTCGTGCAACAACAAAATCAGGTATCCCGGAACTAATTAGCACGATTATGTGTTCCTGCTCCCGGAGGATTTTGAAGGTCTCTTTCACCCCACGATGCAAGTACATTTGATCTGTCATACGGATGAGCCAATCCTTGGGCGCTCCTCTTAGTAATCGGTAGGAATACCGCATGAAGGAGGCCACTTCCATAATCCGGGCTTCATAAAGAACGCCTAAGACTCCAAACACAAAAGCCCTGAGTAGACCAAGTCGAGCGACAACCTGTGATAGCCAGAAACCATTGATTATTACACCGTCCACATCAAACGCGAGTATTCGTCGGCGCCTAGACTTAACCATACTCCTTCTACATTTCGTCTATCCTTTTATCAATAGCTCAAATTATACTGGTTTCAGTAAATTCCTAGGTTGACAACAAAGTTTTACCTATATCAGTCACAGAATTGAACTGAATTCGATGAGGTGCTAGTTGATGCGACAGTTTCTCTATGCCGATCCCACCGTTTGTGTTGGTTGCCGGATTTGTGAAGCAATTTGTAGTTTACACTGGGAAAAGACGATAAACCCGAAAAAGTCACGAAATCGGGTTCGTCGAGTTGACCCAGGTCTAGATATAGTCGTGGCTTGCAGGAATTGTGACCAAGCATGGTGTATTGAAGCCTGTCCAGAAGAAGCATTACGGAAAAATCGTAAAGGCATTGTAATTGTTGATTCGAAAAAGTGTCGAGGGTGTGGTGCATGTGTAGAGGCGTGTCCATTTGGAGCTATGTTCATGCATCCAGACACACAGAAGGCCATCAAGTGTGTGGCTTGTGGATTCTGTACGAAATACTGTCCTGTAGAGACTTTACGAATTCTTACTGATGAGGAATTGGCTGCATTGAAGCAGCAGAAAGTGATTCAGCACGAATGTGGGAATCTCCTCGATGAGCTTCGAGCGGAGGAAGAATCGAAGACGGGTGAGACATGATGGCAAAGAAATCAAAGCTTGGTGGATACGCGGGTCAGCATTTACATGTGGATATGACTAAAGGGACATGTAAGCCGGTTCCAATTGACAAAGAGTTTGCTCTCATGTATATTGGTGGACAGGGATTTGCGTCCCGGTTCATGTATGACCAGGTTGGACCGAAAACTGATCCACTTAGTCCTGATAATATTCTAATTTGGGCAACTGGACCATTCACAGGCACTTTGTGGCCTCAAGCTGCACGATATGTGGTTGCTGCCAAATCGCCATTGACCGGGATATTCGGTGAGGCACATTCAGCGGGCCATTGGGGTCCAGAACTCAAATTTGCGGGATTTGACACAATCATTGTTACCGGGCGATCAAAGACGCCTAAGTATCTGTTTATTGACAATGGAACCGCTCGATTAATTGACGCTAAGGATTTGTGGGGTCGTAACACGACTGAAACCGAAGATCTAATTAAAGAAACTCATATGGATCGGAATCTCCGAGTTTCTTGTATCGGGCAAGCGGGAGAAAACCTTGTGCGGTTTGCCGCCATTATTAATGATTATGATCGGGCTGCAGCCCGATCGGGTATTGGTGCAGTAGCTGGCAGTAAACAACTGAAAGCCGTTGCGGTACGGGGAGGACAGGACATTCCCATTGCCAAACCTGACCGCTATCTTGATGTTGTCGAGACGCTGCATGAGAAAATGCTAGCTAGCCCCTTTACTGCTAGCCGCGCAATGTATGGTACTACAAATCTAGTGGAATTGATGCAGGAAATCGGTCGTCTTCCGAGCTATAACATGCGTTCCGGTGTATTTGCTGAATATGAGAAAATCAGCGGTGAAGCCATCAAAAAGAACTATCTGGTAAAACCTCGAGCTGATTTTGCGTGTTTACAACGGTGTGGAAGATATACCCGAGTTAAAACCGGTCCTTACGCCTATTGTGGTGGTTCTCCGGAGTATGAAACGCAGTCATCGATGGGAAGTCGATGTGGTAACGATAATCTTGAATCCATCCTCTATGGACATCACCTGAGTAATTTGTACGGAATGGACACCATTTCAACCGGGGCGACGATTAGCTGGGCGATGGAATCGTGGGATGAGGGACTCATCACAGCTGAAGACACCGGAGGAATAGATCTCAGCTGGGGAAACCATGAATCGATAATCAAACTCATTCATATGATTGCCAAACGAGAAGGATTTGGAGACATACTCGCAGAAGGGAGTTATCGGGCTGCCCAACGTATCGGAAGAGGCACTGAAAAATTTGTAATGCACAGCAAGAAGCAGGAAATTGCAGGGCAAGAACCTCGCGCGCAGAAATCCATGGGATTGGCAACAGCCACAGCCGCACGAGGAGCAGATCATCTTTATGCATTTCCAGTCCTTGATGAGGTTGGATTTGATGAAGAAATCGGCATTCGATATGGCACCGAGTATCTTCCTGAAATCGGAGACCGCCTTAATCCGAAATACAAAGGTATCATGGTAAAAGAAAATGAAGACTTTTGTGCAGTCGTTGAATCGCTTGGTGTGTGTAAATATGGAACCTTGATTCCCCCTGTACTCTTCTATGAAGATATTGTGAAAGCGTTCGACGTCACAGTTGGACTTACAATCACCGAAAAACAACTGCGTGCAATTGGTGAACGAATTGTCAACTTAAACCGTTGTTTCAATGTACGTGAAGGAATTCGAAGGAAGGACGATTCACTTCCAAGCCGCCTAACACAAACTCCTGCTCCTGAAGGACCATCAAAAGGTCAAGTTGTTGAATTGGAACAGATGCTCGACGAATATTATGAACTGCGAGGATGGCGGCTGGAAGATGGACTACCAACCAAACGTGTTCTTAAACAATTGAAGCTTGATGACTTGATTGTGGACCTAGCAAAACACGGTGTAGAATTACCCGATTAAAACACGTTGAAACCATGCCTTAAGCAACGTTTAAATTTAGACCTCTGAAGAGTGAATTATCCGCGGGGCTTCTTCGAGTTTGCCCTTTCTCAGACACAGGAAATTCAATTCAAGGACTCGATAACATGAAAGTGCTTGTAACGGGACCACATCTTTCTGGAAAAAGTACCCTTATTCAACATCTAGCCAAGGAGAACGTCATTAACATACAAGCTAATGGAACTACTGTTGGTCTTGATCATGGAGTCGCCGAGGTATTTGGAGTTCCTGTTCGTTTGTTCGGAACTCCAGGACTTGCTCGATTCAAAGTATTACGCCGAATAATTTCAGAAGGCGCAGATGGAATTCTCTTTGTTGTCGATGCAAGCAAACCAGACGGAGATGCAGAAGCCCGGTACATTTGGACAGAAATTAGCGACTTATTACCTAATGTTCCTTGTATTGTTGCAGCTAATAAACAAGATTTGAGGGCTGCGAGAACACCAGAAAGAATCCGTCACGATCTCAGTTTTATGGTCGGCGTTCCCGTGATTCCAATTAGTAATAACACCGAATACAACTTGGACAAACTTCTACCTGCAATGGCAATGCTCATTATCTATGAATGGAGCCCTATTCTTCGAGCCTTTGGAGCTACAGGCAAAACAAGCTTTTCCAACCTTGCGAAAAACCTCCACACCAGTGAAACCCGAGTTAGAAACTATATTCGTTGGTTTGAACTCCGGAAAATGGTTGTAGTGGACTGGGAGAACAAAACCGCACACGTTTCACCTGGTGTAGCCAAGATTCTTGCTCAACGGTAGCAAGTTTAAAAGCTCGTATGCTGCATGCATGAATCCGGGGTATTTGAATGCCAAATCCAGGTCCTGCATGGAAAAAAATTCTTAAAGTTATTAAAGATGAAGGCGTGGTACATCTCACCCTCATTGACCCTGACCCCATAAAACAATCTGCGGTTGACGCGGGACAGATTGCCAAACTAGCGGAAAAGGCAGGAAGTAACGGAATAATGGTCGGGGGATCAACGGCATTTGGAATTATCGATGATTCCGTTGAAGAAATCAAAAAACACGTCGATATCCCAGTAATCCTGTTCCCAGGAAATGTATCAGGGCTCTCCCGGTCTGCAGATGCTGTCTTTTTTATGAGCCTTCTTAACTCACGTACAACTTACTGGATGATTGATGCTCAAACCCTTGCCGCGCGACACATCAAGAGTTTTAATCTTGAACCCATCTCAATGGCTTATCTCATCGTTCAACCTGGAGGAACCGCAGGATTCGTAGGTGACGCACGACTACTCCCACGAGACAAACCGGAACTTGCTCTTGGCTATTCATTAGCAGCTCAATATATGGGATTTCAATTCGTATACTTGGAAGCTGGATCCGGAGCTAACAACGCTGTACCTTTACCCATGATAAAACTCGTCTCAGATACCATTGATATTCCACTCGCAGTGGGTGGAGGAATCTATACACCCGACGAAGCAGCCGCTGTCGCTGCTGCAGGAGCAGATATCATTGTTCAAGGAACCATCGTTGAAAGTACAATCCTTGATGACAAAGGAAAACAGCTGGCAGCCACAATAAAAGCGATGCACCAAGCCAAAAAGAAGTCAGGATAGTCCACAGCTAACTCTTACCCGCCCCCGATTGGTGGAAAAATCGCTACAATGTCTCCTTCAGCTAGCGGGGTTTGTAGACCTTGTTGAAGTCGAACATGGCGTCCATTGACGAGTACATGAAAATATGATTTGAGAGAACCATCGGGTTCTAAGACCATTTTATTGAATTTATCACCGAATTGCTTTCCGAGGATGTTGATGACTTCTTGGACATCTGTTGCTTTGAGTTGAGTTTCTCTTACTCCTGTTAAGGCACGCAGACTTGTGAACATGCGAACGGTTATTTGCGGTTTTTTTGTCATGAGCTTGTTTTCACCTTATCCGGTTGTTTTGAAGGATAAAGCACGGTGTGGACAGATACTGACACAGACGCCACACCCATAACACAATTCGGAGTCAACTTGGGCTTTGGAAGTGTCTGGATTGACAGCAATTGCTGAGTACGTACACGATATGTTGCATAATCCACAACCGGAGCAGGCTTCCTCGTCCACGGTGGGAGGAAGACTTTCTATGCGGAGAGTTTCTGTGGGTAAATGCTTCAAGGCAACGCTGCGAACATCTAGTGGCGAGTCATACCCATGGGATTTTAGGAACTCTGCCATTTCATCGGCGATTCGTCCATATACTGAATTTCCTTCGAGAATTGCAGCCGTACAGACTTGGACTGCAGTGGCCCCACACATGAGGAATTCAATGGCATCGGCTCCGGTGCTAACACCACCAACACCAATAACGGGTTTAGATGTACCCTTTGCAATATCGGCGACACAGCGCACTGCAAGCGGTTTAATGGCAGGACCTGAAAGCCATCCTACACCGCCGGGTCCTCCAAGAAGTGGTCGCCCTGTTTCAATATCGATATGGAGACAGGGCCCAAGGGTGTTGATGGCGACAAAACCATCGACATGCTTGTCGACTGCTTTTGTAAATACGGTCAAGTCTTTAACGTGGGGGCTCATTTTCGCAAAGACGGGGATGTCTACGGCTTCTTTCAGTGTTTTTGCAACTTCGTTGAAAACTTTGGGATCTGTTTCAATGTAATGGGTGCTAAATTCAATCCCATCAACCCCCGCTTTTTCTACGAGGGGTGCAAGTTTCTGTAGCTCCTCTGGTGTATAGCCAACGGATGCAATCAAAGAAAGACCCGCTTCTTTAGCACGTGGATATTCATGTTTGAGCCACTTTTGATACGGTTTATCACTCCATAGTTCATGATTGAGTAATCCATAGGCACCACGCACACGAATGCGTTCAAAACGCACTACCTTGTTTTGCATTGCAGTCGCAAGTAGCCATTGGCTTTTTCCACGATCGAGGGTTTGCATATTAGGGCGAGGAACCTCTGCAGGTTTCACACTAATCGTTTTTGCGACTAAACCACCGACTCCTCCTCGTGCTGCTTGCATTAGAGTTTCAGCGTCTCGACTCGTCGGTCCCGCAGCTGTTAAAACCGGATTTCTGAGGGGTATTCCTGCAATATCAACATTCAAAGTAACTGTCATTATTCGTCCACCACTTTACCCATTTTTGCTAGTTCATCTGCGACATCCTTTAGACCCAACCGTTCTAATTCCGAGCGTTTCGGCAGCCCATCTTTCGTCCAGTTTCGAACCTCATAGTATTCATCGAGCATTGGGTCAAGGTCGCAGACTTGTCCTTTAGCGGGTCCATCAGGAATGGGTTCTTCCGTGAAGCGTGGATGAAGTTGTTCGTTTTCACGAGTGAATCCTTCTCGGACATTGAAGCACCGTCGAAGGTTACTAATGCGTTCGGCAATCATCCGTAGTTTCTTGACATCATCAAATTCCTTGAATCCAGTAAGCGGTGCAAGCATTTCTGCGAGTATATCGAAGTAGTAGGTTGGAGGCCACATTGTACCATATTTACAGAGTATGAGACTGTCAACTAGGACATATAGGTCCTCTTGATCTTTGATAAGATGCCCTTTGAAAGAAGTGCCATGTAGATCCATAACTTCAGAGGCGTGTTCTTCTCCAAATCGTTCGATGGCAACGTCAGGAAATCCTAGTTCTTCATAACAACTAAGACTTCGAAGATGGTCTGCACCCCGCACATTGGTTGCATAGGTTAATCCCACGCTTTGTTGAGGTCGGGGATCCTGCCCTGAAGCTTCCATTCCTTTTACATGAATAGCGAACCGTTCCGCACCTTTTCCAATTTTCTGCGCAGCTCGCATAGAACCTTCTGCAAGTAAATCACCAATACCCTCACGCCGTGCAATTTTTTCAACAAGAGTAACAATTGTTTCTTCGTTCCCCCAAGAAAGGTCTAACCCATCAGCTTCCTTTGAGGAAATTAGCCCATTTTCAGCAGCTTCCATTAGAAAGGCGATAGTGCACCCAGTACTAATGGTGTCTAACCCATGCCGATTGCAGAGTTGGTTCGCATATAGTATCGATTCCACATTACTGTTTAAGCAATTACTCCCAAAAGCCATGAGTGTCTCATATTCGGGTCCTCCCGTCTTCACCTGATAAGGACCAGATTTTACTTGGGATGTGAATTTACATTGAATGGCACACCCGAAGCAGGCTTCACGGCTTGTTCGATACTTCGTTCGAATAGTTTCAGGTCCAATGGCATCAGCTTCGGCGTACACGCCGGTAGTGTGATTCTTGGTTGGGAGTCTCCCTATCTCGCCAATTGCCGTTACAAGATTCGTAGTACCATACATACCAAGAGATTCTTCGTTCATTTCGCCCCATTTACCGGTTGTTGTCTGATCGTAGGCTTTCCGAGCGGCGGCAAGGAATTTTCCATGCTGTGCAACTTGAACGCCACCAAATCCCCTCACAGCAAGTGCTTTGAGATTTTTACTCCCCATGACCGCCCCACCTCCAGCTCGACCCGCAGCACGATAATATGATCCAATAATCGCTGCATAACGAACCAGGTTTTCTCCTGCAATCCCGATTGAAGCAACTTCGATGTCATTATCTCCGTGCTCTTGTTTGATCATATCAGTAGTTTCAGTGGTATCTCGCGTCCAAAGATGTGTGGCATCCTGAATGGTGATGTTGTTATCGCGAATCATTAGGTATACGGGTTTTGACGCCTTTCCTTGGATGATTATCGCATCAAACCCGGCGTATTTGAGCTGTGGTCCCCAATGCCCACCACAATGGGCTTCTCCCCAGACACCTGTCAAGGGCGATTTGAAGGCCACCATAAAGCGTCCCGAAGGTGAGAAAAATGCACCAGTAACAGGGCCGACCCCAAATATGAGGGGATTTGCTGGGTCAAGCGGATTTGTTCCCGGTTTTACTCGGTCCCATAATATTCGTGAGGCAAACCCAGTTCCGCCAATGTAGTTTCTGACAAATTCTCGATCCAATGGTTTTATGTCGATTTTAGAATTTGTTAAGTCAATATCTGCAATTTGCCCTGCGTATCCATAGTACTTGTCCTTTTTACTCATTTTTTGGCACCCCCAGTAATGATGTGGAGAAAATCGGTGGCGCGTTTTACTCCTTTTTCGCGTAGCCGATTCGTAAGCTCGCTAGGTTCAAGATACAATAGCGCCTCTCTGGGGCAAAACTGGGCACACATGGCATACCCTTCACATAAATCGCATTTGACTGTACGTCCATCAGTGGAATCAATATGGATACCTCCGAATGGACAGGCAATTAAACACTGGTGGCAACCGATACAATTCTCTTGGTTGATACATACAGCGTTAGTCTCATCGTCGCGAGATATGGCATCAGTGGGGCAACTTTCCATACATAGCGGAGTTTCGCAATGCTGACAGATGACAGGAATGTTAATGCCGTTTTTTTCGTCGCGGATGATTGTAAGAAGTGCCCGGGAGGGGTTGTATTCTTTTTCATGTCGAAAGGAGCAGACGAGAGTACAGATTCCGCACCCCGTACACTTCTCGGGGTCAACAATTAGAACCTTGTGAGCTGACTTGTTCATGGGAATACACGCCTTGAAAAATGGGACATGGAAGCCTTAAAGGCTTACTCGATTACCATAATCACCCATTACTGGTTTGTTTGGAGTGTATAGATATGCGAACTTTGATAAAAAACGCAATAATTGTCACGATGGACGCGCAACGTCGCGTTCTGAAGGATTCAGATCTGCTAATTGACGACTCGAAAATTGTGGCAATTGGAAGCAATATCAAAGAGTCTGCTGACCACGTGATTGATGGAACGGGAAGAATGGTTCTGCCTGGTTTCATCTGTGGACACACTCATTTGTATGGGATTATGCTCCGGGGGGCCCCATTGGATATCAAGCCAACGACCGATTTTCTTCAGATTCTGGATCGAATTTGGTGGAAAGTAGATTCAGCATTTGTCAATGAGGATGCATATGCAAGTGCCTTAGCATCTTGTTACGAGTTCATACGTAGCGGGACTACCTGCTTTGCTGATACGTATTCAGGTCCAGGGTCCATTGAAGGCGTGTTAGATGCCATAGCTAAAGGCGTTACTCGGACCGGAATGCGAGGAATTCTAGCCTTTGAGGCCACAGAAAGAAACTCCAAAGAAGAAGGCGAACGGGGTCTCAAAGAAAATGTTCGATTTATCAAAAAACTCCGAAAAACTCCAAACCCCCTTCTCTACGGTATGTACAGTCTACATGCTTCGTTTACCCTAAGTGATGAATTAATTCAAAAAACACGAGAACAGGCAGATAAACTCCCAGCTCCGCTCACCATTCACACAAGTGAGGGGCTCATTGATCTATATCACAACATCGAACGATATGACAAACGCACCGTTGAACGTCTTTTTGATCTCGGAGTGCTTGGACCGGACGTAGTTCTAGCCCATTGCGTTCATGTAAATCACGATGAATTAGAGTTAATCAAAGGAAGCGGAGCTACAGTTGCTCATAATCCAATGAGTAACATGAACAACGCCGTCGGAGTTAGCCCAGTGAAGGAAATGTACGAGCTAGAGATACCGGTATGTTTAGGTAACGACGGATTCATTTTTGACGCGATAGAGAATATCCGCACAGCATATCTCATTCATAAAGTGCATCACCTTGATACACGGGTTACCACCCCCCAACAGATCATCGAGATGGCAACAATTAATGGCGCTCAAGTTTATGGTCTTGGGGACCAACTTGGATCCCTCGAGCCCGGAAAACAAGCCGATATCGTAATGCTCCACCCCAATCCCCGTGTAACCCCGATTTTGCCTAATGGAGTCTATGGCTATATTGTCTATGGCTGTACTGCTCATGATGTTGAACATGTGTTCGTGAATGGCAAACAGGTTGTCGAAAACCATCAAGTCATCTCTGTAAAATCGTCAGTGGTCGAAAAGGCACTTGAGCGGGTCGTACCTACCTTATGGGAAAAACTTGGAATAACTATCTAATGAAGATACTATCCACCGGCCACGGGTGGAAATAGCGCAATGACATCCCCATCTGAAAGGGGAGTATTAAGACCCTGTAAGACATGAAGCCCACGACCATTTACAAGGACCTTAATATAACGACGCAGTTGACCTTCATCATCAAAAACTGTGTTAGAGAATTTTGTGCCCTGCTCTTCACAGAGTTGGTTTAAGAGATCTAGCACTGTCCGTCCTTTGAAATTTACAGTGAGTTGATGAAAACCGAATTGGTCAGTAAATGGTCCGATTGTACGGACGACAACATGCATAACACGAGTTCTTCATGCACTGTTCAAAAACCTGCTGGTATCCTTATTCAGTGATAAGCCCAATCCTTAAGAAGATTGAAATTGCTAGCTCAGTGCTGATTCCGATGGCAGACTTGATTATTGATGGGGCAACCGTCATTACAGTGGATCCACAACGTCGAATTATTTCTGATGGCGCCGTGGTTGTTGAAAATCAACGAATTATTGCTGTTGGAAAATCCCATGAAATCAAACAGCAATACAATGCGGACACCCGAATTCCGGGAAGAAATAAGATACTCATCCCTGGACTTATTGATTGTCATGTGCATCTTGCTCAGGCACTTATTCGTGGTACAGCTGATGATGTGGATCTTATCCCTTGGCTTCGTGATTATGTCTGGGTTCTGCAGGGGAATTTCACTCCTGATGATGGGAAGGCTAGTGCTGAACTGTGTATTGCTGAGATGCTGAAATCGGGTACAACGAGTTTTCTCGAAAGTATGATTCACAAACGTTATGGTTTAGATGGGATTGCCAAAGTCGTTGAGAAATCGGGTATTCGCGGTTGCTTGTCAAAACTTTTCATGGATTGGACTGGTTATGCAGATGAAGAATCCATTATGTATGAGGGGATGATTGAGGATCCGGAAGAGTGTATTGCGGAAACGTTATCAATGCATAGTAAATGGCAGGGAGCAGCGGATGGAAGGGTGTTTATTTGGTGGGGGGCTCGGACTCCCGGTGCGGTAAGTCCAGAGTTGTATCGTCGGGTTGCGGATTTGGCTCGGAAGCGTCATATGGGGATTACCATGCATCTTGGTGAAGTGAAAGAGGATGTAGAATACACGAAAGCCCAATTTAATCAGCTTCCAGCGGAGTTTGCCCAAGATGTTGGGATGATGGGTGAAAACGTTGTGCTAGTGCATGGTGTTTGGATTAGTCCTGAAGAGTTCCCAATTTATGCTGAGACAGGTACTCACATGTGTCATTGCCCTGCTAGTAATTCTAAACTGGCCTCGGGAATCGCTCTAATTCCGGAAATGATTGGTGCAGGAATTAACGTCTGTTTGGGCTGTGATGGTGGACCGAGTAATAATGCTTACGATATGTTCCGAGAGATGTTTCTTGCCGCAGTTATCCACAAAGCACGAACCTTAGACCCCTTGACAATGCCCGCTGAATCAGTTTTAGAAATGGCAACAATCAATGGTGCCAAAGCCATTGGTCTTGAAAAGGAAATCGGAAGTATTGAAGTGGGAAAGAAAGCGGACTTGGTTCTTGTAGATACGACTCAGTTGAATCTTGCACCTACCTACAATCCAGTGAGTAACATTATCTACGCTGCAAATGGTTTCAACGTACACACTACAATTGTCAATGGACAAATCCTCGTCCATGAAGGAAAATTACTAACCTTAGATGAAGAGAAAGTCATTGAAAATGCCAGAGAACGAGGAAAGCAACTAGTGGAACGCGCAGACGTGAAAATTAAAAGTCGATGGCAAAGAGATTAAAGGCGCATTCAGATTTATTCGCAGTTAATTGAGGTGACTCTAAAATGGGTGCAGATATAGTTGGTAAGTACCATGGCCGTGACTGGTTGACTATCCAAGAATGGAGCCAAGAAGAGCTTCAAACAATGATTGATGCAGCAATCAATATTAAGAAGCTCCAAAAAGCTCGGAAACCCCATGATTATCTTTTTCGCCAAACGTTGTTCATGATATTTTTCAATCGATCTCTACGCACGCGTAACTCCTTTGAGGCAGGAATGACCCAAATGGGTGGCCACGCCCACTTCCTTTCTCCGCAGGATGTTTACCGCCCAGCTTTGCCAGACGATGAAGAAGCATATACTAGCGAACGAATTTCCGATGTAGCACGAGTCCTTGCTCGAATGGGAGATGCCATCGCTATTCGAATCTACGGTTCACATGCGAGTTGGATTTATGGTCGTGGCCATCGCGTTCTCCGAGAATTTGCCAAATGGTCTGATGTTCCTCTTATCAACATGGAGGATGATGTTTACCATCCCTGTCAAGCCATGGCTGATATGCAGGCGATTCAAGAACACTCGCCGAAGGTTCAAGGGAAGAAGTTTGTGATGAGTTGGGCCTACAGCCCAAGCATGAAAAAACCCCTCGCCGTCCCCCAAAGCGGGGTTCTGATGGGGACCAAATGGGGGATGGACACTGTGCTTGCACACCCCAAGGGCTTTGAATTGGACCCCAAAATCATTGAAATGTGTGAAAAAAACGTAGCTGAATATGGGGGTTCCTTTGAAATCACCAATGACATAGAAGAAGCCTTTACTGGTGCACATTATGTCTATCCGAAATGCTGGACAAGTAAGCATCACATTCCACCCATTGCCCCTGCAGAAGACTGGGACGGGTGTCAGAAGCTATTTGACGCCAATAAGGATTGGATAGCTACGCCAGAGAAAATGGATCTTGGGGTAAAAGATGTCAAATACATGCATTGTTTACCCGCAGATCGTGGCTTCGAAGTAACCGATGAAGTACTTGATGGGAAATGGAGTATTGCCTTTGATGAAGCAGAGAACCGACTTCACACTCAGAAAGCCATAATGGCGGCGATTATGGGTGAACCAGAGAAGCAGTAATCCATGTGCTTAGAGCAAGTTCTCATCGTTCATGACAAGAGAGAGCAGCCCTTTTTGAAGATGCAGACGATTCTCAGCCTGGTCGAAGATAACACTTTGCGGACTATCAACAACCTCATCTGTCGCTTCTTCACCCCGAAAGACAGGAAGGCAATGCATATAGATCGCGTCCTTACTGGCTAAATCCATTAATTCCTTGTTGCAGATCCAGTCGCGGTGTTGCTCATGGAGCTGAGCTTCCGTCTCCTCACCCCATTTATCGATACCAACCGCTGAACATTCTGCACTCATCCATGACCGAGGATAGACAACATGGGCGCCTGAATAGCCTTCTTTAACATCATTTGTGATCGAAAATCCGCCTCCAGATTCGTTGGCGTTTTGATGGCACCATTCCATGACTTCGGCGTCTAACTCAAAACCAGGTGGATGTGCGAGAGTAACGTCCATTCCGAATCGAGTAGCAGTCATAATAGCACTTTGCACACTGCACCAAGACCTAGAATGGCGACTATAAGCCCATGAGAAAAGGAACTTCTTCCCTTGGATATTGGGAAAGTTTTCTTGCACGGTCATGAGATCTGTGAGTGACTGGCAAGGATGGAATTTATCATCGGCCATATTGATAATGGGAACATCAGACCACTTGGCATAATCACGGAGAACCTGATTTCCTCGCCCGTAAACGTATCCAACGGCTTTTTCGAGGATTCGAATACCGATTCCATGACCATAACGAGCCAGCGTATTGGCGGTGTCTTTTACACTTTCACCTTCTCCAAGGCGCATAGCCCCAGGTTCAAGAAATTGTGCATGCCCACCAAGTTCTGTTAGCGCTGTTTCGAAACTAGCACGAGTTCTCGTACTTGTGTTGTAGAACAGCATGAAAAAGGTTTTATCAGATAGAAGGTGGGGAGAGTTTCCTGCCTTTGTCTTTTTCTTCAGGTCTTTCGAAAATTTAAGAACCGCTTCTAGTTCTTCACGGGTCCACTCTTGGGTGGTTATCATATCTCTGCCACGAAGATCCATTTTCATCAGCTTTGGAGTCTTATTATGTGGATGCGGTGGAGCCAAAACCTTTTGAAGCTTTCGAGAAGACGCTATCGGGAAGGGATTTCATCATGAGGTTTTTTGATACGCATTCGCATTTGGAAATGCCGCGGCTTTACCCGAAGGCTGATGTGATTGTTCGTCGTGCTAAAGAAGCAGGGATTATTGGAGTTGTAGTGAGTGCTATCGAGCCGAAGTTTTATCCGAAGGCATTAGATTTGAAAAAGCGATTTCCTGATTTCATTTGGCCAACCTTTGGCTTACATCCTCCAAGGGCAACGCCACAGATGGTAAAACGCACGATTGAAGCTATTTACGCTTATCAAGAAGATATCGTAGCAATTGGGGAAGTGGGACTGGATTATCATTGGATAAAAGATGCGAAAGAGCGAGAATATCAAAAAAGTTCGTTTATCGAATTTATTCACTTAGCTGATGAGTTGAATCTCCCATTAGTTGTACATTCTCGTGATGCAGAATCTGATGCCATGCAAATATTGCAGGATGAGAAGATGTTCGATGTTCAATTGCATTGTTTTAACAACCCCGAACATGTTCTACGAGCAGCAGATCAGCGGTTTTTCATGAGTGTACCGACAAGTGTAGTGTCGCGCCAACGGATGCAACGTATTGCAAAATCGATGCCTTTGGCAAATATGCTCTTGGAAACTGATGCCCCGTATCTGTCTCCGGTTCCTGGGCGTACAAATGAACCTTCAAATCTTCCTCAGGCAGCTTCGAAGATTGCTGAGCTCAAAGGTACAACTACTGAAGTGGTTGCCTCAGCAACAACAAGTAATGCTTTGAATTTCTTACATTTGCAGCATGTCTACCAAGAATGAGCTGTTCGAGAAGTGTTGTTGATGCACTATCGAACTGTTAGAGTTTTACTAATGTTTCGAGGATAATCTGGGTCAATATTCTTGTAGGTCGCAAGGTGGTAGGCTATGAGTTGAAGTGGAATTGCTTGAAGTATAGGGCTTAGGTATTGACTGGATTTCGGAACTTCGAGAAAATCATCCTCGTTTACATAACGGCGAAGGAGTGGGTGTTCTTCACCTATGGCTATAATGCGAGCGCCGCGACATTCCACCTCCGCTAAATGATTCACGATGTGTTCAGCGTCGTTGGGGGCTATTGAAAAAACGATAGGATACCCCTCATCGACAATGCTAAGTGGACCATGTTTGAACTCGCTGGAATACATACCATCAGCAACGATGTAGCAGACTTCTTTAATTTTTAGAGCCCCTTCAAGGGCAACTCCATGAGTTAGCCCATGACCAAGAACATAGAAGTGAGAATAGTTTGATAGGTAAGGGGCAAGCGCTCGGGCTTTCAAAGTGGTTGTTGAGATTGTTTCGTCAATAAGGGAAGGAAGTTTGGTTTTGAGGTCATTGATTATGGAGGCGGCAACGCGTGGTTTGATGACGCCTTTCTTTTCACCAGTTTTTGTTGCTAGGAAATTGAATAGAGTTACTTGGCTGGTGTAAGTCTTGGTAGCGGGCACGCTGATTTCAAACCCCGATCCGATAGGGAGATAGAGATCACTAAGGTGGGTAAGTGTTGAGCCCAATACATTTACCACACTAAGGATTTTCACGTTGTGTTTTCGTGCATGATGAACCACATCTATGACATCTTTCGTTTCGCCACTTTGACTTACACAAACAATTACGTCATTTTCACCAATGGATTCACCATAGAGAGAATTGAATTGTCCCCCAATAACTGGAACAGCAGCAATGTTGGCTAAATCATTGAAGTAGTAGCTTCCAACAACGGTAGCATGAAAACTAGAACCACACGCAACAAAAAAGACTCGTTCGGCTGCAATGAGAATGTCAATAAACTGGCTGATATAGGGTTCACGGATGGCACTGAAAAGTGTCCTCGTTGCACTCACTTGTTCGTGGATTTCCTTCAGCATGAAATGAGGATATCCACCTTTCTGGGCAACGCGAATATCTGCATCAGATGTGTAGGGCTTCCGTTCAACTATTGAACCATCTGAAATTTTACGAATTTCAAGTGTTTCGGGTGTAAGGATAATCATTTCGCCATCGAGGATGTTAACAATTTCTCTGGTGACGGGTAGAATGCTGGGAAGATCACTACTCACACAGGTTTCACCATCACCGATTCCTGCAAAAAGGCTAGAGCCCATTTTAACTGCATAGACTTTATCGTCATCCTTATGCATCACGGCAAAGGCGTAATCTCCCTTTAGATCCGTGCAACCTTTTCTAATCGCTTCAATCATATCTCCTGATTGGTCATAATATCTTTCAACCGCGTGAACACAGATCTCACCATCATTCATGCTTCGAACTTTGTGTCCTTCTTCGATGTATTGTTCGCGGAGTGGAAGAAAATTCAAGATATTTCCGTTGTGTGCAGCACAGAGGTCTTCGTCACAATCAAGATGCGGCTGAGCGTTGAGTTTGCTCGGAGCACCAAATGTTGCCCATCGAAGTTGTGCGATTCCTTTTGATCCTCGCATTTCGTGAAGTCGAAGTTTTTCAGCAACTTCATCAAACTTTCCTTTGTCTTTACGAAGGTGAATGTGTTTCTTGTTAACTGTAGCTATGCCGACGGTGTCATAACCTCTGTAGGTCAGTTTCTCAGCACATTCGACGAGGATTTCGCCGATATCGTTTCGTTTGTTACTGGTGATTGCGAATATGCCGCACACACAAGTTCGCTCCTTATAATAGGCTTCACAGGGAAAAATCGTTTAACTGTGTTTCGTTGTTACATCCTTTGTTATTTCTGGAGATCCAGAGCCTTTTGAAGTTGCTTAAGGTCAGGGTCAATTACCGGTGGTGTTGTAACGCGTTGAATCACAATATCTTGATCTTTTAATCCGCCACCAGTGGCTTCTATGAGAATGGTTTCCGTGTGATCTTGGGCGCCTGATTCTAGTTGATCAATTAGACCAGCTAGTCCAGTTACACCCGTGGGTTCTGCAAAAATGCCTTCATATTTTGCCAGTAGTTTTTGAGCATGCAAAATTGCGTCATCCTCTACCGCTATGGCAGAGCCTTCTGAGTCACGTACGGCAGTGAGAGCAATGTCTCCATCCCAGGGGAGTGGGTCACAAAGCCCTTCTGCGACACTATGGGGGGAATCA
This sequence comes from Candidatus Hermodarchaeota archaeon, assembly GCA_016840185.1. Next base: position 17,281 of record JAEOSV010000122.1, read on the forward strand.
CAAGGAATGATTTTGAATGGATCCTGATTTGTGTGAAAGGCTTGTACGAGTGGCGCACACCCTGTGGCTTGAACCGCAAGCATTCGAGGAAGATTTTTCACAAGTCCGAGCGTTTGAAATTCAGTGAACCCACGCCATTGACCACCAAGGAGCCCACCTGCGCCTACCTGAACATAAGCAACATCGGGAGCAGTCCAATTAAGTTGTTCAATTATCTCATAGGCGAGGGTTTTGGGACCCTCCGCTTGGTAGGGGTTGAAAGGTCCAAAGCTAGGACATGGGGTCCATCCATACGTCGCACAGGCTTCACGTAGAAGTTTGACTGTTGGATCATCACCTTTGTGTAATCCACGTAAGCGTACGACTTTTGCCCCGTATAATAGTAGTTGCGAGATTTTTCCCATGGGAGCTATATCAGGTACAAAACAATAGCAGGTAAAGCCTGCACGAGCACAATAGGCAGCCAATGCCGCAGCAGCATTTCCGCTACTTGCTGAAGCAAGAGTGGTGGCACCATGTTCTTTTGCCTTAGACACTCCTACGGTCATGGGTCGATCCTTAAATGACCAAGTCGGGTTGCGCGTCTCATCTTTGATAAAAAGTTCACGAAGCCCAAGGTATTCAGCAAGGCGTTTGCTTCGCAGAAGAGGAGTACCTCCCTCACCTAAACTAATTATGTTTGAACGGTCAGCCACGGGAAGTAATTCAAAATAGCTCCATACTCCAAGAGGGCGCCGCTTCAAGCTTTTCTTTGTCATCACTTCTTTGAGTTGGGTATAATCGTAATGAACATCAATTCGCGTCTCACAATCAAGGGTTTCACAAAATATTGGATTCTGGGATAAACTGTATTCAGTTTCACATTTGGGGCACTTTAGGTGAGTTACATAAGACAAGTTTAGATTTCCTCCTGTTGTATTTCGCGTCGCAATGTGATAAGCCCGTCACGAATTATAACATATCGTTCTGACATACCTTGCAAGTACTCGTAGAGAGTTGTATATTCAGAACGGCTTCTCAACGTTGTTTTCGTTTCTAATTCTTCGATCGGTGCCAAGGATTTGCGACCAATCGCACGACGCAACGCAATTGCCACCCTGTACCCATCTTCTCGACTGAGCCGAGTTTGTTGTTTTTCAGATAAGGTATTACGATGACTGTTAAGCTGAGCGTTAAGCGTTGGTGGGTCGTCAATTATGGTAATACAGGCAGAGAACAGAAAGATACTTCCTAGTAATTCCTTTTCCCACCAACTCCTCTGAGGTTCCTGCGCTATAAGGTCAAGAGCAGCTTGTAAACACTTTTTACTAGACACAATATTATCTGCAAGAAAGAATAAATCGCTGGCTTCTAGGAGAAGACCTACGGCTCTGGTCGATAGGTGGTGTCGCCAATAATATTCTCCGATAACAAGAACTATGACTAAAGCATATCTGTATTGTTTCTCCTTTCGAAGTTTCTTGGCCTCTTGAAGGTATAGACCAAGTTTTGCCTTTGCGACTTCAGAACCAGGTGAAGTCATAAGACCTGTTAGGCGTAACTCCGCTTCCGATTCAAACGATCTTTGTTGAGTTTCAATCTCTCTGTAGAGATCACGCCATAGATTTTGCAGATAAACACCTCATATTGACTTGCAAACTATTCGCATCAGTCCTTAGTGTAAAAGATAGAAAAACGTTGGGTGACCACTAAAACTGCAATAATTCCGAGGTGTATCTATCTGATTTAGCAAAGTTTATGTTGGCTCAACGTTTGGTTCAGTTGGTGGCGTTAAGTGGTTTCCAAGCGGTCTATAGTGGCAGCTATTTCCCTAGCAGCCATTGTTATGATCATTTTGAGCTTTCTTTTCCCACTTTTATTCTTGCCACCCATTCCCAGACAACGCCCTTACGATGATGTTGAAGATTGGGGTACCGGTGTTACTGTCGAAGGGGGAGATGATACCTTCCTTGATAATATCACAATTGATGATGTCACCTTGGATTTGAATTGGTCTCTTGATCCTTCCTTCACCGTAGCCATTATTTCACCTGCTGAGCCACCACGCTATTGGCGAAACACTGCTTACGACCGCTATACTGGAACTGATTGGGAAAAGAGTTCAAATAACACCCAACCCCTTGCCGGAGTCTTCCCTGGAAGTGAAGTTGTTTACACTGTTACTCAAAACATCTCAAATCAGGGTGTCACCGGTACCTTTCCACTCTTATCCTTGTGGCCAGACCCCCTCATGATAAACGATTCTCTTCAATACCCTAATCTCTCAACGCCAAACTCCTATAGTCTGGCAGTTGATGATTTTGGGACGATGCTTTTCAACGGATTCTTTGACCAGACAGGAACGGCGACTTTACAGTATCAGGTAACTTATACGCCACGAAATTGGACTTTAATCCGTCCTCAATCACTTTCAGCGAGTTCGACCCCTGGTGCAATTCTTGCACAGTATCAGCAGCAAGGACTTAGCATTATGAGTCCTTCAACCCGCTCTGATGTTCAATCTCGGTTATCCACAATTCTAGCAAGCGTTCCCAATACTGCCTTTGAACAAGCATTCGCAATTCAAAATTATTTCAAAGCTAATTTTGCCTTTGATCCCTTCACTCCGCGACCAGGATCTAATGATGAGCATGTGGATTGGTTCCTTCAGCAAGGTGGAGGTATTGGCATCGATTTTGCCACTGCGTACACCATGTTTCTCCGTGAAGCCGGAATCGCGGCACGACCAATATTTGGAGCAGTACTAGGTGAAAACCAGGGAACACAAAGAGTCCTTCATCTTATGCACGTACATTTCTGGGTTGAGGTCTATATTCCAACAGCTACGCAAGGATATTGGATTCAATTTGATCCCACACCATTACCAAACTTCATCACGGATGGAAGTCCGCCACCAACTCCGTCCTCAGATAACACTTCAAATCCTATTGTCCCAGACGAAGACCCCTATGTAGTAAGTACATACTTCAATCTCACAGTCAATGCATCACCATTGATTGTCGACCGATCCGAACAATTCCAAATCACAGCTACACTAACACAAGATGGAGCACCACAACCGGGAGAAATTATTACTTTCTACGATGAAACTGAACAATGGTACCTTGGCAGTAATGTAACTTCAGCACTTGGTGAAGCCAGCATAGTATTTTCATTTAACAATTCAGCAATTGTGGGGGGACATGTTCTTCGTGCAGAGTTTAGTGCTCTTAGGTCATACAACGTTGTCGCACTTCATGGTGCAGCTAACCTATCATTGTCAATATCGCCCTTCGAGGCTAATCGGAGTGCATTTGTTCACATAAATGGTACTTTGATAGACGCTATTAACGGTAGAGGGATTTCCGCCAATGAGACTGGATTTACGGGAGTTAGTATTCTGTTCAATTTGGTTCTTGCCACTGAACCACTTACCGACGCCTTTGGACGCTATGCCGTGGATTACCCCATCCCCCTTTCTCAAGCACCTTTAGGTCCCACCTTTGTACAAGCAGCATTCGCAATTCCCACCATCATTGATCCCACTGTTAGCACCATCGAAATTCTGAATGTGACTGCTACTTCTCAACTTACGGTTCAAGCGATTCCGAATTCGATACGGCTGTATAGTAATACAACAATTCAAGGACGATTACGATATGATAACGGAACAGGAATTGCTGGACAAACAATTCAACTTCTTTGGAATGGAACACCCATCGGTAACACCGGTACAGATGGTGCGGGTTACTATTCCATGGATTTCAATGCCACGGCGATTGGACAGGTGACCATCGAAGCTGAATATCTGGGGACACAATATGTTTACGGTTCCAGAGCGTCTAATATCGCCCGTGTGCATCAAGAAGGCACGATTATTGTCTTTGTTACCGACGATGACGGTGACGATATTACACAACGAGGAAACATGGTGTATTTCTCTGGTTGGGTAGAAGATCAAAACGGGACTCGCCAGGGAGGCGTTACTGTCCGGATATTTTTGAATGGAACCGAAGTTGTTTCAACCCTCACTTTCGGTAATGGTTCATTTTCTGCAAGTTATCAGCTCGCTGCAACCCAACCTGTAGGAATCCGAGAAGTCACTGGTGATATTATTCATCCCACACTAGTGGTCATAACAAGTGTTGATTATTTCACCATCAACTCATCTACACAAATCACTAATTTACTGGTCGACTTGTCTCCTGCCATGCTGGGAGAAACGGTTACCCTATCTGGACAACTAATTGATGATCAAGGAGTCGGACTTTCAGGACGAAGTCTCGACATTGAAATTACGTATCAAGCTGTCACTGTTCCCGTTGGCACAATTTTGACTCAGCCAGGTGGCACCTTTTCCTACGTCCTGATAATTCCAACAAGTATCCCTACAAGCGTTTCGACAATTTCGTTTAACGCAACATATATGGGAACTGGATTTTATGGAACCAGCACTGATACGGAACCACTTGATGTCTTTTCAAACGCAACTTTACTGATTAATGTCCCATCCGGACCTCATGCGTGGAATACAAGTATTCCGGTCAACGGAACTCTTGTTGATAATTTTGGACGCGCCCTTCCAAACCGAGATATTCAACTCCTCGTTAATGGAACGAGCAGCATTTCCACTGCATCAAACCAAGTAGGCCGGGTGGGTTTCGTGCTGCGATTTGCTCCTTTAGGAATTAACGATATTTCATATGATCTTCAGCTTCAGCACGAAACGATAATTACCCTTAATTCATCTGTTAGAAACATAACTGTGGAGGCCCAACAACCAATGCAACCACCACCGCCCCTAAGTATTCCCCTTGAATGGATTATTACAATAGTCGTCGTAGTGATCATAGTTGGAGTGGCAATTATTGGCTATCGCTACTGGAAACGCCGTCCTCGGAAATCGACCGCGCCATCAATCGATGCCGCATCAATGTTAACAGCGCTCCGACAACTTCTAACCGACAAAAAATACCGTGAAGCTATCATCTATGCTTTCCGAATGTTTGAGACCATCATTCAGGCTAGGCTGGGAATATATCGTGATCCAAGCATTACGGTTCGCGAATTTGCCAATCTTACTGTAGCGCATGGTCAATTAGATTCAAGAACGATTGAAGTGTTCATTCGGGGTGTCGAGGAAGCCCGATATAGTGACCACCCGATTAGTTACAATATGGCTCTTTCAACGCTGAGTGCCTTTGCTAGTATCTACAACTCCTTAACCGGAGGCAACTTACGTTTTGTCACGCAAGAACAACAACAAACCCAACCAGATGCCGAATCAACCGAAGGCGGCTGAGGCGAAGACGAGGAGTAAGTTCATCACCCTCTTTGTTTTTTGCTTCGTCTTTGCCATAGCGTGGCTGCCAATTATCCTTAGCATTAGTGGGGTAGGAGGAGTCGATACACTTCCCTTCTCGATATACAATACAGGTTCAAACCCAGGTGATGGCTGTTCTGAACTTGCCCTTGAGCTTGAAAACAACGGCTTCCAAATTGATCCCCTCATTAGCTCCCTCAGCGTGATTAACGGAATTCCAGGTAATCATGTTTTATGTATAATTGGACCCACACACTATTTTTCCATCATCGAGACTTCTGCCCTTATCGACTTCTTTTTGCATGGTGGCAGTATGCTTCTGGTTGACGATTTCGGGTCCGCAAATACGATTCTAGATCAGTTAGCGCTCTATATTGACTCATGGCCGAAACGCATGGAGAACCTAATGGTAGTTTCTGCAATTCGCTTCACCCGTGGTTTACTACTTGATGCAAGTAACAATGATAATGGAACACCCCTATTACCAGCAATTAATTCATTCAACGATGGAGGACGCATCTTTTCTTCTGGGCACCACGTTGTCATGAATTACGCAACGTCAATTGAAGCACCAGCAGGTTATGAGATGGCTACTTCATCAACCAATTCTTGGATTGTTGCAGGAGATGTCGTAAACCATATTCAACACGGAGGTGATCCAAGCTATATAGCGTATAATGCAACGCGAGGAGACCAACCAGGCCCATTACCAGTAATGGTTGAAATGCAAATAGCAAATGGCACTCTGATGTTGTTAAGTGACCCAAGCATCTTTATCAACAATATGATTGACCGGGGCACTAACCGATTGTTCAGTGTCGAACTTTTTACTTATCTTGCAGCTCAAGGTCAAACAAGCACAATCATCATTGATCATAACCATCTGGGCTGGTCACCAACTTCTCCAGTTCTTTATGTTGGTTTGATGTTGGGGCAAATCACCTATGTTTCAACAAATTGGCTTTTAGCGCCGTTAGCACCCCTTTTAGCAATCTGGATGGTCAGACGATATCTCCCCTTTGGGCGTCCTGAGAAGCAGAAACCGATGGAAATGTATCGGTTACGTGGGCAGACAATGTTTACGAAAACCTTGTATGATTATATTAACAATCATCGATATGACGAAGCGCTCCAGATAATTTATGGTCAGCTCAAACGTGATTTACGTCGACGTCATGGATTACGAGTTTTTGATATATCGAGACTTCTTGTTACGGTTTCTCGGACTCGTCAGCCAAGTGATATTGCGCTTATTACCGATGATATTGAGGCGTTAGAAAAAGCAATCCATGAATCAAAACGAATTAGCCGTGAAGACTTCTTGGATCTGTTTTTCAAAATTAAAAGAATTCGAGATAATATTGGGTGAAAACAATGAGTAGAAGACGAAGACGTAGTGATGGAATGGCCATTTCAGAAGTACGAAGCCATGCCACCAATATTCTTGATGAAGTGGGAAAGGTAATCGTTGGAAAACGTAATATTCTCCAAGACATCTTGATTGGGCTTCTGGCAAAGGGCCACATTCTTCTTGAAGGCGTTCCAGGAATCGCAAAGACATACATGGCAAATGCATTCGCACAAACCATCGGGTGTGAGTTCAAACGAATTCAATTTACCCCAGATATGCTTCCTGCGGATATTGTTGGTACCAATATCTATGACCCCAACACCGGTGAATTTCGTTTAAGAAAGGGACCTGTGTTTTCAAACCTCGTGTTAGCGGATGAGGTAAATCGATCGCCTCCTAAGACTCAATCTGCACTATTGGAAGCAATGCAAGAAAAACAAGTAACAATCGAAGGTTCGACCTTACCCTTACCAGCTCCATTCATGGTGTTGGCCACTCAAAACCCGATTGAACTTGAAGGGACTTATCCGCTTCCTGAAGCCCAGGTTGACAGGTTTCTTTTCAAACTCCACGTAGATTATCCATCTGATGCAGAGGAAGTGGAAATTCTTCGGCGTGAACATCAGCCTGAAGAAATCATATTGGAACCTGTTGTTGAGCCCGCGACTTTGATTGGAATGCAAGAGACAACAAAACGTGTTTTTGTTGAGCCATACATCATGTCTTACATTCGTGACATCGTTGTCCGGACACGAAATGACCCACAAATCCTGATCGGGGGCTCACCCAGAGCTTCAATTGTACTACTGAATACTTCCAAGGTCCATGCAGCATTGAGTGGACGAGATTATGTTACCCCTGATGACATCAAAACTTTGGCTGTTCATGCGCTAAACCATCGGTTAATTCTCAAACCCGAAGCGGAATTAGAAGGAACTTCAGTTCATGCAGTTATTGACCGGATTCTTAAGCAAATCAGTGCACCGGGAGCGTAAATTCTTGTGTTCTCTGAACGCGGACGCGCCGTCCTCCTCATCGGCATTTTCATCCTCGTCTCAGGGTTCGCTTTCATAAATTATGTTCTTGTAATCTTAGGAATTTTTCTCATCATCGGCTCAGTGGCCAGTTCACCCTACTTCCAATTGACAATGCCTGTAGAAACATTGGAAGTAATCCGAGAAATTGATAAACGGAAGATTTTCCAAGACGATTTCATCCACGTAAAACTCGCTATAAAGAATACGGGAACACATCGAATCGATTCAATCGATATCTTCGATGTTTATCCAGAGATATTTCAATTGGTCTTAGGTAGAAATCGGATTCGCACTCGAATTGATCCAAATCAAGAAGTGAAATTCTCTTACATTCTCCAAGCACCTTTACGGGGTAAATTTTCCTTTGGGCCCACGAAGTTTCAGATCTATGATCGGCTAGAATTTCGGTTTGAAGAAATGTCAGGAGAAAATTATGACGACCTTCTCATTTATCCGAATGTAGAAGAAGTGCGAATAATGGAAAGTCTCGCGAAAAAGCGCAGGCTGGGCCATATGTTTGGTATCCACAAAACACGTCAGATGAGTTTGGGAACAGATTTCACAGGTATACGAAAATACGAAGTGGGAGATGAATACCGTCGAATTGACTGGAAGGCATCTGCTCGAACACAAAAGCTCATGATGCGTCAATATGAAACTGAACGAAACATTCGGATGTTCATTGTTCTCGATACCGGAGCCACCATGGCCGCTGGTCGACCAGAATACAGTAAACTTGAAGCGGCAATTCGGGCTGCCCTTATGCTGGCAAAAACTGCCATGGAACGAAAAGACCATGTAGGCATACTTACATGGTCAACCAAAGGTCACTCCTTTCTCAAACCCAGTTTGGGTGAAGCCCACTATCATCGAATGCTCGACCTACTAGCAGAAATTGAACCTGGCGGCGAATTCGACTTAACAACCGCTGTTGAGTATCTTGCTCCACGGGTCACGCAGCAAAGTTTCTTCGTTATTATCACTGATCTTGAGTCAAACCGAAAACGGCTCGAAAAGGGTATCAAGTTGATTCGTGGCTACAAACATAATGCAATCATTGTTCGTCCATTTGGACCATGGTTTGAAATTGAAGAAATTTACCTTTCACCAGTTGAACGAGCTATTGGTGAGGCTATCGTTCACAAGCTTCTCGAAGAGCAATCCCAGCTAGCTAAAAACTTTCAGCGAGTGGGTGTTTCAATCATTCCAGTTGGCCCTGGTGACTTTCTCCCAACGGTGTTGAGTGAATATTTGAAAGCTAAGAAACGGAGTGTCGCAGTGATATAAAATCGGGAGGTGAATGGATTTGACACGCTATATTCTATGGGTGTTGCGCGGTGTGGCTGTTGCTGTATTCATTGCATTCGCAGCCATCATCCTCTTAAGCTTAGATCCAATGGTTTGGCGCGTCAACGGACCAGCCGGAATATTCACCGCCCTCATAGAGTTTGCCGTGGGACTGCGAAACGTGCTAACCCTATTGGTTATCCTGTTCATTCAAGTTGCTGCGTTCATTAGCGCATACATTGGATCCTATGTGTTACAACAACCCCTAGGTGGACTCTTTCAGCTTTATGAATCATCAATAACTGCATATTTCCAGGCTTTCGGATTCACTCTCACTCCTCCGGGTCTTACACCAGATCTCTATGCAATAACCTTCATCATCAGCCTTTACTTCTTATCATTTTGGATTCTCCTTCTTGTTGCGATAGCGGCGGGAGTAACGTCTTTCCTTCGGATTAGTGGGAGACTCGCTACGGCTTGTTTCATCTCAATGGTTGGATTAGCAATCTTAGGAGCCGCAGGAATTATACTGAATATCCCTGGAAGCGAAGATGGTTACTTTCTACTGCAATTTAGTACAATACCGCCTCCTGCGAATTTCCTTTGGTTTTTATCTTCACCAGTCTTTCTTGTGGCCTTGGTATCTTTCATTTATCTTGAGGCTTCTTACCAAGTTGCTTATTTTTACTCACTGTTAGAACCACCTACAATTCGAGAGGAACAGCTCAGAAAACAAATTAATCAGCTGCAAACTGATGCACACCGTCAGATTCCAATTCAAACCCAAGATGTGCCGGTTCCAAAAGCCTTGCAGCGTATGTTAGGGTCTGATGCTTTTCAGTTAATGCGCCAAGTCATTGAACGGAAGTTGCTTCGCCGCGAATGGCTAGTGGAACTAAAAGACGCCCATGAAGTGCGCCGACTGAACACCTTTGTTACACGCCTCTTCAGGGAAGACCCTGAAGCCGAAGCGGCCTTAACCGCACGCGCGTCGACACCTACGCTCTCTCGAATGACTGCGTTATCCATCGGTTCTTCTGTCGTTCGATTTGTCTTTGTAATCCTAATTGCGTATATTTGTCTGAACCCTGTAGTTTTTCTAGCTCTCTTGAATGCCCCACCCATCATTCTCGAATCAGTTGAATTATTGTTATTGCCCGAGAAGACCTTGTTTTTCCTCGTACCTTTAGCGCTTCTCTTTCCACTTACGGCAACAATCATTGGTTATATTCGACAACGTCGTGCTCAACCTTCGGAGTTACTCACACCGACATTAACACAATAGCACGAGACGTCGCGCTTTCAGCAAGATTCACTTGAACTTGAGTAATATTCGAAAACGTAGTTGAAAGGCTTTTGATTAACCTTTGACACAGAAATCTAGCGAGCTCCTCTGCTGTGGTTTCGACGACATCGATTACCTTGACATCTTTGGTTGGGAATGAATAGGTGCCATTTGGTGTTTGAACTCGCGTTTGTGAACCTTTTTCCGTGAACTGTATGATTTTGGATTGAGTAGGTAAAAGGATGAAATGATCCCATTTTTTACAAAGCTGCCGGACTTTTCGTTTGAGCAGTCGAAAATCAATGACCATACCTTGAGGGGTTATATCACCGTGGACCGTGACTGATACATGGTAATTGTGTCCATGAAGTCGCTCACAGGTTCCTCCTTCACTGACGAAATGTGCTGCGGCAAAATCAATCCCTGAGACCTCTACAGAAACATGTTTTGTCATTATGGGTACCCACTTGTATAATGTACATAGGAGTAAAAAAAGAATGGGAAAAAAGAGAGAAGGGCGCCCGAATTAACGGACGCGGGATTACATCATGCCTGGCATTCCGCCCATGCCTGGAGGCATACCACCCATACCTGGAGGCATACCACCGGGACCACCTGGGGGAGCAGCGCTTCGCTTGGAAGCGATAACATCATCAATTCGAAGAATTAGTGATGCTGCTTCGGTAGCGGAACGAATAGCATGAGTCTTCACACGAAGTGGCTCAATTACGCCTGCCTTAAGCATGTCTTTGGCTTTGCCTGTTATGACATCGACACCCATGGTTTTCTTAGCACTACCGTGTGCTGCACGGAGAGACACTAAAACGTCGATGGGATCGTGACCAGCGTTTTCAGCAAGGGTTTTAGGAATGATTTCCATTGCGTCAGCAAATTTGTTTACGGCAATTTGCTCACGACCCTTGAGAGACGAAGCATATTCCCGAAGATGTGACGCTACTTCCACTTCTGGGGCACCGCCACCAGCTACGACCTTGCCATCTTCTACGGCATCACGTACTACTGAGACTGCGTCATGAAAAGCCCGTTCAGCTTCATCGACTACACGTTCAGTGCCACCACGGATGAGTACACTGACGGTTTTGGGATCTTTGCAGCCTTCGACGAAGACCATCTTGTCGTCTCCGACTTTACGTTCTTCGACAATATCACAGCCACCAAGATCTTTGGAGGTGAGGTGATCAATAGATGAAACAACTTGACCTCCAGTTGCGCGGGAAAGTGCTTCCATGTCGCTTTTCTTAACCCGTCGAACAGCTAGAATTCCATCTTTTGCAAGATAGTGTTGAACTTTGTCATCTATACCCTTTTGAGCAAAGACGACGTTGGCTCCAACTTCTTTCACTTTTTCAGAGACGCTTTTCAGCATTCGCTGTTCTTCATCGAGGAAGGATTGCATTTGTTCGGGATTTGTGATTCGAATTTCAGCATCCATTTCAGTCTTTTCGACTTCCATAGAAGCATTTAGGAGGGCGATTTTCGCCTTGTTTACGCGACGAGGCATTTCAGAATGCACAATTTCTTTGTCGACAATAACTCCTCGAACAAGTTTTGTTTCCCGGATTGAACCGCCTTCTTTCTTTTCGACTTTGATATGGTCGATGTCAGCGATAATTTCATCAGGGGTGACTTCTGCGATTTGTAGAACAGCGTCAACTGCAATTGGAGATAGAAAGTCTTTGGCTTCCGCAATGAGTTTGCTAGCCATAGAAGTATTACTGACCTTCAAGAGTTTATCACGATCTTCCATGGAGCAGTCGACAGACATGTTGTTGAGAATTTCAATAGCCTTGTCTACGGCTTTTCGATATCCTGAGATAATAACTGTCGGATGGACGCCAGACGTGATGAGCCCCTGTGCTTGTTTAAGATATTCGCCGCACAGGACTACTGCCGAAGTGGTACCATCGCCCGTTTCAGAGTCTTGGGCTTTGGCTACCTGAACAAGCATCTTGGCAGCGGGATGTTGAACTTCAATCTCATCAAGGATAGTAGCACCATCATTAGTGATGGTTACATCGCCTAAGCTATCCACCAGCATTTTATCTTGACCACGTGGACCCAGAGACGTGCGTACAGCGTCAGCTAGTGCTCGCACTGCCATGATATTGTTTTCGCGAGCATCACGACCTCGGGACCGTTCAGTGCCTTCTTTGAGTATTAAGACCGGCACACCTTGCATTTGTGCCATGATAGGGTTCCTCCTTAGTAATTATTGGTTTTTCCAGTAGGATGAACTGCTCGGCAATCCTTGCACTGACATAAAAAGCTTACGCCGTTTCTGGAAGTTGTCATTGTTGTTGAATTCACTACATATCGGTGAGAGGTGTATAATCCCACGTAGTAAAGATGGTCTTAAGCATCCGTACAATGCCACGAGACAGGAAGATCGTTTCCATGAGAAACGCCATGAAGAGAATTTCTATCCAAGCTTTTCCTACAATTCCTAAAGCGATTATGAGGACAAATTCGGCAGGTATGGGCGTCAAGAAGGGAACGACAAATACAAAAAGCCAGATAGTGAAAATACACTCAGGTACATACCCAAGTAGGACGGAAAGAAACGGGCGTTTGAAGGTTTTTTGCACTGCGCCGCTGGCAAATCCTGTCATGGCTTTTCCAACAGGTAACCCGATAAGACCCACTATTCCCAACTGTCCCCAGATATAACCAAAGGCAATTCCAGGATAAATACCAACGATAGCGCCAGTTATTGCCCCAAGGATAGCGCCACCAGGTATTGCCACCATAAAAGTTCCAAGGTGACTCAGATCCAGAGAAATCTGTGTTGCACCTAGTTGGACGGTGTTGATTGTTAGAATTGATACTGCTGTCCCTAAAGCGGCCATTATTGCGACGTACACGATGATTTTGTTACTATAACGTCGTTCGGTTTCTTTTTCAGCCACTGAAGTGCCTCCTTGGGAGTGGGCGCATTGACTATTCCATGTATATAAGAGTAGCTACTCAATCTTGAGTAGTACTGAGTGTTGGTTGTGGAGAAAGTTATTTCTGATTCGGGTTAAGGAACAATGGTGAGGTTGATTCAGTGCCCGATTTTCGTCATTCGTTTCTTCCAACAGTGGGTGAACAAGAAGCTGAAATGCTCTCTGTTCTAGGAATAAAAAGTATTCAAGAACTCTTTGAAGATATCCCATCGAAATTCCAGTTAAAAGATCGGTTAAAAATACCAAGTGGGCTTTCTGAAAATGAGGTCTGCGAAAAAATCGAAACAGTCCTTGCTCAGAACTGGAATACTCGAACAACGAGGAGTTTCTTGGGAGGAGGCGCTTGGCCACACATCATTCCCGAAGCAATAAAAGCCATTGTGAATCGGACTGAGTTTCTTACTGCTTACACACCCTATCAAGCTGAAATCAGTCAAGGTATGCTTCAAGCATTGTTTGAATACCAGAGTCTGATGGCGGAACTAGTAGATCTCCCGATTGTGAATGCCTCAATGTATGACTGGGCTAGTGCTTTGGGCGAAGCCGCATTAATGGCAAGCCGAGTTACAAAAAGGGGGAGCTTCCTCATTTCTTCGTTGATTTCACCAAGTCGCCAAGCAGTACTGAATACCTATACACAACCTGCAGGTGTAAAGGTTGGTAGTATCGGTTATAATCCACGGACCGGTCAGTTGGATATTGATCAGTTGAAGGACCTTCTCAATTCAGATACGGCGGGTGTATATTTTGAGAATCCAGGATACTTAGGCGTTCTTCAAGAGGATGTAGAAGCTATTGCAGATGTTGTACATGATGCCGGGAGCCTTCTAGTTGTCGGTGTAGATCCAATTTCTCTAGGAGTAATCCGACCTCCTGGGGATTATGGTGCAGATATTGTGATTGGTGAAGGGCAGCCTTTGGGCAGTCCTTTGAATTTTGGAGGCCCCCTACTTGGTATTTTTGCGTGTAGGGATGAGAGGAAAATCGTGCGTCAACTTCCTGGTCGAATTATTGGATTGACATCAACGGTGGAAGGTGATGAGCAGGGATATGTGATGACAATTCAAGCGCGTGAACAACATATTCGGCGTGAAAAAGCCACCTCAAATATCTGCTCTAACCAGGCTCACTCAGCCATTACAGCTGCTGTTTACCTCGCGTTGTTGGGACCTCAAGGCATGGTAGAACTTGGAGAGAAAATACTCCAATTGCGGCATTACGCTGAACAACAGCTTAACGCAGTCGAGGGGATTAAGGCACCATTTTTTGATGCACCACATTTCAAGGAATTTGTAGTCTCAATTGAAGAGGGACATGATAAGGATTCAAAAAAGAAAGGGATAAGAGCGGTTTTGGAACAAATCCAACATTGTGGGATTTTAGCGGGAGTACCTCTGGATCAAAGTTTTCCTGATTTAGGGCAATCTGCGCTTGTGTGTGTTACTGAGACACATAATCAACAGGCTATTGACCAGCTTGCAGAAGCGTTTATGCAAGCCATGGAGGGTGAGCAATGAAGTTTCGTCAAGCACAATGGAATGAGCCCCTGCTTTTTGAGCAATCACGGGCCGGTGCCATGGGGTACTCCTTACCACAACCAAGTAAAACAATACAAAAAAGGTTACCAAAACCTCTTTCAGCTATTCCAAGAAGTTTAAGACGGAAAACGGCTCCTTCTCTACCTGAGTTATCAGAACCAGAAGTTGTCAAGCATTTTATCCGATTATCTCAGATGAATTACAGTGTTGATTTGGGGCTTTACCCACTGGGTAGCTGTACAATGAAGTATAATCCCCCAATGAATGAAGAAATCGCGAAAAACCCACACTTTGCCAACGCCCACCCATCCCAAGATTGTTCAACTCTTCAAGGGATCCTCCGGATTCTGTTTGAATTACAACAGTGGCTTTCGGAAATTACGGGAATGGACGAGCATTCGTTACAACCTGCAGCAGGGGCACAGGGAGAGTTAGTTGGTGTTCTGATTATACGCGCCTATCACAAAGATCGTGATGAACTCAAAACACGGAGACAAATCATTATCCCCGACTCAGCACATGGTACCAATCCTGCAAGTGCAGCAATGGCAGGATTTGATGTTGTGGTTGTGCCATCGAATAAACTGGGACAAGTCGATATTCAAGCTCTTGATAGGGCCGTCTCGAAACAAACTGCGGGTCTGATGTTAACCAATCCGAATACCCTTGGATTATTCGAGCAAGAAATCGAAACCATTGCTTCCATCGTTCACAAGGCCGGTGGTTTGCTTTACTATGATGGCGCGAACCTAAACGCAAATTTGGGACGAGTTCGACCGGGAGATATGGGCTTTGATATTGTCCATACCAATTTACACAAAACATTCGCAACACCCCACGGTGGAGGTGGTCCTGGAGCGGGTCCCGTGGGTGTGAAACAACAACTTGCTAAGTATCTACCAGTCCCTATCATTTCATTTGATGGAGAAAAGTATCACTCCGATATTGATCGCCCGAAGTCGATTGGTCGATTACACGGGTTTCATGGAAATGTGGCGGTGTTATTGAAAGCCTATGCATACATTATGCGAATGGGCTGGCAAGGATTACGTGCCGTTTCAGATTATGCTGTTTTGAATGCCAACTACATCATGAAACAGGTTGCGGATATCAAAGGCTTTAGCATTCCATTTGCTCCAGGTGTATGGCGAAAGCATGAGGTTGTTGTAAGTGCAAAACCCCTCGAACGTGATACTGGAATAAATGCACGAGATGTCGCAAAGGCCTTACTTGACCGGGGGTTACATGCACCTACTTTTTATTTTCCAGCAATTGTAGAGGAAGCGTTAATGATTGAGCCCACTGAGACTTTCAGCAAGGCTGAATTAGATCGATTTGTCGGAGCATTGGAAGATATCTCTAACCAAGCATACAGTAATTCGGAACTAGTGTGTGATACCCCTCAAAATACGGCAATTAAACGCCTTGATGAAGTTAAGGCCGCTCACCCGCGAACAATGACGTTATCTTGGCGAATGCTACAAAAACGCGAAAAGTAAACCTACCTTTGACTAGTTTTCAAAGAGTATGGGAATGGGGATTAGATGCAGTCTATCCTCGTTTCTTCCGGCCTGACCGTTTCGGTGCAATGAGCCCCACTTTTCGACCTGGAGGAGCATTACGTGAAACTGAACTTGGACCACCAGGACTCTGTTTGCTTCCTCCGCCATGCGGATGACTACAAGCGTTCATAGCAACACCACGAACCTTGGGATAAGTGAGACCTTTGGCGTATCGGTGTTTGTGTTTACTACCAGCTTTTAGAAACGGTTTTTCAGGTCGCCCACCACCGGATACAACACCAATTGTAGCCCGTGCTGTGGAGCTGAAGGTTCGGGTTTTTCCAGATGGCAAGCGAATTGATGTTTTTCCTCGGGAATGTGTAATAATTGTGGCATATGTACCACTGGATCTGACGAATTTCCCACCATCACCCGGTTGGCTTTCAATATTGAATACGGGTGTACCTTCAGGGATTTTGCCAAGAGGTAAAACATGACCTGCTCTGACGCCTGCTTTAGGACCGATTCGAATTTTTTGTCCAACTGCTGTTCCTTCAGGGACAAGAGAGAGATGGGTTTCTCCATTCTCAAATCGTAGTGTTGCAATTGGAGCACCACGACCGGGATCGTGTAATAGGTCTTCAATGTCCGCTAGGAGATACCCTCGTTTGTTCATTAGAGCGAGCGGGGGGTATTTTACGGCGCCACGCCTTCGATGTGTTTTTGCACGGAATGTTGGTGAACCACGGCCGCGACGTTGAACTAAGAGTCGTTTACCCATTTTTTTACCTCCGATTAGAATAATCCTAATTTGACAGCTAGGTCAGCTGCATTGAATTCAGGGGAAAGTTTCACAAGGGCTTTCTTCTTGCCTTCTGGCGTAATCATCGTGTTGACTTTGATGACCTTCACTTCATAGAGGAGTTCAATTGCTTCTCGAATTTGACCCTTGGTTGCTCTTCGGTTTACCATAAAAGTTAACCGGTTTTCTTTTTCAACGATTTCTGAGGCGCGCTCAGTAATCATCATCCGAATTATCACATCATAAGGATCCATTACTGATCACCTTCAGAGACGCCCTTGGCAAGAGCTTCTATTGCTGATTTTGTCCAAATTGTTAGACGTCCAGGTTGTGTTCCGGGCGCTAAGATTTCAGCGTTGAGTTTTGATAAATATTCAACCTTGACACCGGGAATATTTCGAGCAGCTTGGCGAATTCCCCCATTCTCCGTAATGACAATCAAAGGACCCACAGGTCTTCGATATTTCCGTCCTCGACGTCGAGCATTTCCTCCTCGAACTTTGCGACCATTTTTCACCCGAAGTATGTCATCCCATACGCCGAGACTTTCTAACACGTCTCTAACTTCTTCAGTTGATTGTAAGTCTTGAAGCTTATCGATAATTACTAACGGAAGTGCATCCGTTTCGAAGACATGTCCACGGGATTTAACGACTTCACTATCAGCTGTTGCTGCGATTGCTGAGCGAATAGCCAAACGGCGTTCTTTTTTGTTAATCCGTTCGATTGGATTCTTTGCAGCTTCGGGAGGATGTGTCTGGCGTCCACTTACTGTGAAGGGAGCGAAGGCACCATGTGAAGCACTTCGATAACCTGCTCCTTTTCTTCGAGGGATTCGTGCTCGACCGTGCCCGACACCCCAAGATTCAGCCGAGGTACGTTTACCCGCCATAGGATCGACACCATGACGCTGATATCTTGAAGATTGTTGAGCAAGTACGGCTCGTTTGATAATATCTCTTCGAAGTGGAGTTTCAAACACTGATGGAAGGGTGATCGTTCCCCGCTTCTTTCCCTCTAAGGTATGAATCTTTACTGAAACCATATTCAATCCTCCTTCACTATTTCTTTGCTGTTGTACTGATGTAGACAATTTCTGGCGGTTTGTCTGGAAGCGGTTTTGGTCGACTTGGAACTCGAAGACGGACTAATCTGCGGGACGGTCCGGGTATGGAACCGTCAATAAGAAGGAAATCAGATTGGAGGTTACCATAATGTGGGAAGCCACCAGCGGGGGTGATATCGTCGCTTTTTTCGCCGATTCGTAACAATCGTTTGTTATATTCGGTTCGCTGATGGAAGCCCATTTGTCCTGCACGTGGCACGGTATACATAATTCGGCTTGGATTCCAGGGACCAAGTGTACCAACCGCACGAATTCGTTTTCGTGATTTGTGTGGTAACTTGGAAACACCGAAGCGCTTTACCACGCCTTGGAAGCCCTTACCTTTTGTTACGGCAACGACATCAAGGAACTGACCGGGTTGAAAAATATCTCGCACTCGAATTTCTTGTCCAAGCAATGGTTTAACATGTTCGAATTGATCTTTGATTGAACCACCATAAATTCCGCATTCAATAATCTCTGGCTTCTTCTTGGCAATTCCAGCCTGTTTTGGCTGTGTTAGAAGACGGATACGCAGTTCTTGGATGTCATCGAGTGATTTGGTTAATTTGCCCATGGATACTTTTGCATCATAGTCTTTGGGCCAAGGCATTACTCGTCGGATATCCCGTGGAAGGTTTTCAATCCATGTTTCGCCCAATGCCTGAAATTCTCCGCCATTTTTTCCATATCCGCGGATTGATGCAATAAGCATTGGGGGGGTATCAACGATTGTAACAGCTCGACTGACTTCTCGACCAAACCAAGGGCTGTTTGGTTTATCGTCGATAAGAATCACATGTGTCATACCTACTTTGTAACCAGCAAAGCCCAGAATGTTGGGTTCACCAGCTTGTTCAGGCCAATGGCGAATCCGTCCACTAACCCGACGCACGCGTTTGCGGGGGCGGTAGGAAAGGCTACCATGTCTTGGGGCGCTTTGTTTTCGGTGACCCATGGATTCCACTTCCAAGGGAAGTTTTTACCGGGGAGGCAATTTCAGTTACCAATAAGGTGTTGCCTCCACCAGCTCAACGGCTCGGAAGCGGGTCGAGCGATTTAAGTCTTTCGTACTCCTAAATCGAAAAGAAGCCCCAATGACGCGTCAAGGAGGCCCGATGCGATTTAGCTAAAGCGCACCGTTATTCCTGTGAACTGCCTGATAATGATAGGTTAGGCTTCCTGCTTCATTATTTCTCCTGTGAGACCGCTCCACAGGCTCTACTCGCCGTTCCAGCGATGTTGTCCGGTTGTATGAACCTTGGTTCTCGGTCACCAACCGGAACCTCGATGCTCTTTTCCACCGGAGAATTTAAACACCACGAAATATTTCCACTTTCAAGGACCGGGTAGTTTCTAATAAGATATTAGACTCAGTTCTAACCAACAAGAAAGACGATTTACGCATAAAGAGCCGGGATAGCCAAGTGGTTACGGCGCGGGCCTTGAGAGATGCATTTTCGTATCATCCAAGGGAGCCTGTGACCTTTCGGTCGCAAGGGTTCGAATCCCTTTCCCGGCGCCACCTTTCCTTTTCAAACGTGGTTTATTTTTACTAAAGGGACCTTTCATTAAATCCTAATCTTAAAATGTGATAAACTCACCCTGTTCTTCTGTACATAATTTGGTGACAGTTTGTGGAATATGAATACTTAGACGAAATCACATCAGACCAATTATTTCGCGCTTACGGGTCTACCTTACCGGAGGTGTTCCGGACTGCTGCGAAGGCAATGTTCGGTGTCATGTATGACCTCGATGAAGTACAAGCTGATCGAGAAGTTGAAGTTAGTGCAACAGGAAATGACGAAGAACAGCTACTTTACGATTGGTTATCTAATCTGTTAATTGAGTTCGAAGTAGTTGGCGTCTTCTTTGCTGAGTTTACAAATATCATAATTAAAGAAGTTCCAAATGTAGGATTTCAACTGAAAGGCATTGCTAAGGGTGACCAGAAGATGCCTGAACTCCGAACCCACGTTAAGGGAGTTACATTTCATCGCTTCTCTCTTGAAAGGGTTAATAACAGATACGTTGCAACGGTTGTTGTGGATGTTTAAAAGTAAGAATTCATGAGGCTTGAGTGTTATGAAAGAAAAATTAGTG
Organism: Candidatus Hermodarchaeota archaeon; assembly: GCA_016840185.1. The sequence continues at coordinate 37,562 of JAEOSV010000122.1, forward strand.
CAACAAGATGAGTTTCGATGGTGGTTAGATAAATCAGCACGCCCCCGTATGAATGTGAGTGCGAAGATTATTGGTTCAAAGAAAATCATCAACACTTTGGAGAATGCTGCGATAGAACAGCTAACTAATGTTGCTACTCTTCCCGGGGCAGTTGAACCTGTTCTTGCTATGCCTGATGCTCATTGGGGGTATGGACTCCCCATGGGCGCTGTTGGAGCTTTTGATGCAGAAGACGGAATCATTTCAGCAGGTTGTACAGGATTTGACATCAACTGTGGCGTTCGACTCATTCGTACAAATCTTCGGGTGGATGATGTTAAACCTAAACTCCGTCAACTAGTTGATGAAATGTTTAATCGAGTGCCTGCGGGTGTTGGATCAAAGGGAAAAATTCGATTAAGTGAAGGGCAATTCAGTGATGTTATCCGGTTAGGTGCACGTTGGGCTGTTGATAACGACCATGGTGTTGAGAAGGATTTAGCTCACTGTGAGGAGGGAGGAGCTATGGAGGGGGCAGCAATCAATCCACCGCAAATTACTGAGAAGGCTAGGCGTCGAGGACGCCCCCAACTTGGGACTTTAGGGGCAGGGAACCACTATCTTGAGGTTCAAAAGGTGGAAAAAATCTTTGACGAACCGATTGCGAAAGTCTTCGGGCTCGAAAAGGGGCAGGTTGTGATTATGTTGCATTGTGGTTCACGTGGATTCGGTCACCAGGTAGCCACTGATTATTTAGAAAGAATGGCTGTTGCTGTTAAGAAATATAATATTTGGTTACCCGATCGACAGCTCGTATGCGCACCTGCAACCTCCCCAGAGGGTCAGGATTACTATGCAGCCATGAAAGCAGCTGTTAACTTTGCTTTTTGTAACCGTCAAGTTATGACCCACTGGATTCGTGAAGGCTTTGAAGCGGTATTTAACCGAGATTGGGAATCAATGGATTTGAACCTTGTTTATGATGTGACGCATAATATCTGTAAGTTTGAAGCCCATGAAGTGAATGGTTCGAAACGTGACTTGTATGTTCATCGGAAGGGTGCGACTCGCGCTTTTGGACCAGAACATCCGAAAATTCCAGAAGATTACCGATCCGTCGGTCAACCCGTTCTTATTGGTGGATCCATGGGAACAGCATCCTATGTTTTGGTTGGGACTGAACAAGCCATGAAAGAAACATTCGGTTCAACTTGCCATGGAGCGGGTCGAGCGATGTCCCGAAATGCTGCAATTCGTAAGTATCATGGCCGAGATGTTAAACAGGCTCTCGAAGCCAAAGGTGAAGTGATCCGCTCTAGGGGTACGAGAATTCTAGCTGAAGAAGCGCCCAATGCCTACAAGGATGTCCACATTGTGGTTGACTCCGTTCATGGCGCTGATATCTCACGGAAAGTAGCGAGTCAAATCCCGTTGGGTGTTGTGAAAGGCTAGGATTGGTATTCGAGAATGACACCAACAAAAGGAAAGCAGACACCTCTTGGTTTATCCATAGCCATACCAACGTCTTTCATCGATGTCTACCAAAATAAGGCACAAAAGACACAGCAAATCGGACGGATTGCTCGAGCCCTTGCAATATTTCAAGTAGACGAAATTATCCTCTATTGCGATAGAAAAAAACAAACTAAGAATCTACATTTTATTTCACAAATCCTTGAATACATGGAGACTCCACAGTATCTCCGAAAGCATCTCTTTGGAAGACTACCTGAATTGCAATATGTGGGACTTCTTCCTCCTCTCCGAACACCCCATCACCCTTTAGCAAAGAAAGCAACAGATTTGAAAAATGGTGAAATTCGAGAAGGGGTAGCATTTGAGAAGCAGCGTAAGCAGGTTGTTGATGTCGGTGTCGAAACTCCTCTTCCGTTATTACAATCTCAACCGGTTCAATCCTCACGCCGCATCACGGTTCAAATTCGTCGGAATAAATCTGGTAAATTGATTACGATTCCCTATTCTTTTCATCAACCTAAGCAATATTGGGGGTATTCGGTTACGAGTGTTGATTCTTCCCTAGGCGAGTTCTTGACCAACACGACCAAGTATCGGTTAACTATTGCAACTAGTAGAAAAGCAGCACCACTAGAAGACCAAGTGAGTCAAATTCGTACTCAATGGCAGAAACATAATCGCCTCCTATTACTCTTTGGTAGTCATAAAGAGGGACTTCCAGAGATTTTACAACGGGAAAATTTGAATATGGCTGCGATTGCCAACCATTCGGTAAATTTGGTTTTCAATCAAGGTACAGCAACTATCAGAACAGAAGAAGCAGTTTTAATTGGACTTACAGCATTTCGGTTTTTTGAGCGTAATAATCCATAGACAAACTATTGATGTTTATTCTTAGTCTACCTATGTCTCGCCAGGAGCGATTAGAAGCTCATATGAATTTCGTCCTGTGAAATACCCTTCTTGAGTAACTTGGATAGTGATTGTGTGATAACCTGGGCCGACGTCTGGAATTCGAAGAGATAATTCGGTGGGACTGGATTCTAGCTTCTGAGTAGAAATATTGAGAGTTCCCAAAAAGGCTTCTAACACAGCGGTCTTTGGGGGTTCATTTCCTGGTAAACCGACAACAACGGTTAGTTTTACTTCTTCACCAGGTTCAGCTGCGGCTAGTTCGGGACCGAGTACTTTTACCTCAATTCGATGGCTCCAATATACGTAGCTTGCAGGGAGTAAGAACACTAATAATAAGATGAGATAGACAAACGCGCCTTGTAAAATTGCAATGATGAGATCATCTCGAACAATTATTGCAGGTGCGATGAATGGTAAGATAATGATTGCAACTGCTACGTAGACAATGAGGCTTCCACAAAGCACGATTGTCAAAGTGGAACGAGGATTACGATCTGTCACAAATATGAGGATAATAATCCGTGCTAAATAGCATTTCTATTAAGGATATGTAAGACCTTGATAGCTCTCAACCGTGCTAGTATACTCAAAAAGGTCTGAAACCAGAAGTGATTCTATTTTAGAGTAATCTCGATGAACACTTCATCAGGTACCCGGATACGCATAATTTGACGCATCGTGCGCTCATCGGCATCTAAATCAATAAGTCGTTTATGGATGCGCATTTGCCAATGATCCCAGGTAGGAGTGCCTTCTCCACAAGGCGATTTTCGCGTATGAACTTTGAGAGTTTTAGTTGGCAATGGAATAGGACCCGACATATGAACACCTGTCCGGGATACTATAGATTGGACTTGGTTGCAAACCTCGTTTAATTTGGGGATGTCCGTACTTGAAAGTCGAATCCGAGCTTTTTGTGCCATTATTAGTACACCAAGGTGACTTAAGGAATCAACCGAAATGTTTTGGTCCTTTTAACTTTTTTCGCATACCCAAAGCATATCCATTCAATACTTAATGAAGGGTAAAAAAAGGAAAAACGGGGAGAGAAAGATTGTGATAGCAAGATTATGCTATCCCTACTTCTTCTCCTCGGTAATTTTCTTTACAACACCCACAGCGACTGTTCGCCCACTGTCCCGGATTGCAAATCGTCCTAGCTGCTTCATGTCAGCATAGGTTTCAAGACAGATAGGTGTCACAGGTCGGAGTTTGACCAATGCAGAGTCGCCCTGTTTGATAAAATCGGGTTTCTCTTGCACAGTTTCACCAGTATGCGGATCAATCTTAGCTACGATTTCCGTGAAGGTTGTAGCTACCTGGCAAGTGTGGGCGTGCATTACAGGCGTATAACCTGCTGCTAGAGCACGTGGGTGATGAATGACAATGATTTGACCTTCGAACTCTACAACAACACGCGGTGGCTTACCGACATGGCCCATGACATCGCCACGACGAATTTCACCTTTACCGAGACCTCGGACATTGAATCCAATGTTATCTCCGGGTTCAGCCGTGTCTAACCGTTCGTGATGCATTTCAATTGTCTTGATTTCACCTTCTTTGCCTGGGGGCATGAAAATGACCTTGTCACCCAACTTCATTTTTCCAGTCTCAACACGTCCCACGGGAACCGTGCCAACACCAGTGATGGTGTAGACGTCTTGAACAGGAACTCGAAGGGGTTTGTCAACAGGCTTGGGTGGAAGCACAAATTCATCAACTGCACCCAGAAGCGATGGCCCCTTATACCACTCCATTTTGGAACTGGCATCAGTTAGTAGGTCACCGGTCCATGCGGATACAGGGACGAAGTTGACTTTGCTGGGGTCAAATTGTGCACCTTTCAACAGTTCTGTGACTTCAGCCTTGATCTCTTCGTATCGGTCTTGAGACCATTTGGGTGTTGAGTCATCCATTTTGTTGATGACAACGACAAGCTGCTCGATGCCCAGAGTTCGTGCGAGGAAAGCGTGCTCGCGCGTCTGACCACCAGCACCCACGCCAGCTTCAAACTCACCCTTACGCGCTGAAACCACAAGAATTGCAGCATCAGCTTGACTGGCCCCGGTAATCATGTTCTTAATGAAGTCAGCATGACCCGGAGCGTCAATAATCGTGAAGTAGTGTTTCTGAGTCTCAAATCGTCGGAACGCGAGATCAATAGTCAGACCACGTTCCCGTTCTTCTTTGAGACGGTCCATCACGTAAGCGAACTTGAAGGATCCTCGATCCATCTCTTCGGCCAGCTTCTCGAGCTTTGCCATCTCTTGTTTTGATAAAGCCCCAGTCTTGTAGAGCATATGACCCATCAATGTGGACTTGCCATGGTCGACATGACCAATGATGATGAGGTTGATGTGGGGTTTCTTTTCAGACATTGTTTGTTCAACTCTTCTTTACATAAATTGAAGCTGGTTTTCCAGATTGAGGCATTTTCTGCGTGATATATAAAACTCTTTTGGCGTTATCTGTTAAAATTATTGATAGAAAGAGCAAGAGAGCGGGAGACGTGACTAATGATAGAAAATGATAACAATGCCTCCTGTAGAAGTCTTAACTAAACCTCAATATCATGGAAACATTGTTTGTTCAGCTCGTTGCTAACTTAAGCTGGCGTGAACTACCCTCACCTTACGGTGTGAGTTTCCTGCTTCATGCCATCGACCATTGTCGACTGGTCCACAGGCTCTACTCGCCGTTCCGGCGATGTTGTCCAGTCGTGCTGGTTCTTGGTTCTCGAACCACTGACCGGAATCTCATCCCTAACTGGGTAAGAGTGCATTTAAACCCCACAAAGCATCTCATCCTGAAGGACCGAGCCTTCTTGGGATTATGTTTAAGATTGAATGTCCTTGAAGTGAGCCATATAATACGCATTTACCTCATGGGTTCTTAGAATTGGTCATTCGATGAAAATGCAGTCTTGAGTAGAAGTAGGTATGAATCCTTATGGGTGTGGTTACCGGGCTGAGAGTGCCATTCGTTCTTTTTCTTCTCTTCGTCTTACCGCGTTGCTTCGAGAGTCACGGTTTGCAGTAGCAATTAGTTCATCTGCGATGATTTCTTCAATGGCCTCGATGGTGCTGAAGCTTCGTCGCCAAATGCTTTCGGAGATGAAGCGGAGCGCAAGATCGATGCGACGAAGAGGTGCCACATCACAGGCCGTGTGGTAACTGATACCTCCGTATGAGATACGGGTTGTTTCCTCACGTGGTGCTGCGTTTTCAATGGATTGGATGAGGATTTGAACAGGATTCTGGTTAGTTCGTAAATGGATTATTTCAAAGGCAGAACGGACAATGCGGATAGCAGTTGATTTCTTGCCTGCGATGAGCCCGGATTGTCGTGCGCTTTGGCTTCGTCGGCTTGCCCAACCTGGTGTCATGAGACGGTTGATGAATCGTTCTACAATTGGAACTTGTCTCTTGCCGAATCGACGATGTTCGTGGCGCCCAAAGGTGTGAGGAATGATTACAGGCTTAAGGCTGATATATTTTGCAAGACCTCGATCGTTGATTTGAATGTCTTTTGTACTCCAGCGACCAAAGACTTTGATTTCGGGGAACTTTGATGGCTCAGGGGGGGTTTCTTCGGACATAGCAATTATACACCTTTAGACTAGCGTTGTGGTTTTTCGACTTTGCCGATTATCATGGCTTCCAATGAAGCGCCATTACATTTTACGACTCTCCAACGGACCCCGGGAAGGTCACCAAATGCTCTTCCTCGTGAACCACCGATTCCTTCAACAATAACCTCGTCGTGTTCATCGACATAAGTGAGGGCACCATCTCCTGGAAGAAAAGCGGTAATTTGTCTGCCGTTACGAATTAGTTGAACACGGACACACTTCCGGATAGCCGAGTTGGGTTGTTTTGATTCAATTCCTACCTTTTCTAGCACAATAGCACGTGCTTGTGGGCTTCCTTCAAGTGGGTCAGCTTTCACGTCAAGTCGGAGCATCCTTCGCTTATAATATCGGTCTTTCCAGCGAAGCTTCTTACGTTTCTTCTTTAACGTTCGACCAGCAAATTCTCCTGATGGCGATTTTGATCCGGGCAATCTCACTTTACCTCGTTATTATTCAGAGTGCTGCGATTCCGTGAAGGAGCTTAAAACTTTTGTCATCTATCGGTTGATGCAACAATTACCCAGAGGTTTCGGGTGTTGGTTCTGCGATGATGATGGCATCAATTCCATGATGACGCTTGGCAAGAAGACGTGCACGTTCGATATTCCTACCATTTCTTCCGATGACTCGACCACGATTTTCACTGTTGACCGTAACAACAGCAACTCGTCGCCCCTTTGATTGTTCTTGGACATCGACGGTAGTTACTTTGGCTGGAGCTAGAGCATTGCGAACAAATGCTTCAGGTGTGTCTGCATCTTCAACGACATCAATATCACGTTTGAGCATCGTACGGGCTCGTTTGATGGTCATTCCACGACGACCAATGGCTAACCCAAGATGCCCTGGGCTGACCACGAAGATAATGCGCTCTCCTTCCTGATCAACGACACAATCTTTGACTTCAGCGCCTGTGATGTCACCAAAGAGTGCCATCAATTTGATTTCTTCAATATTCAGTTTGATGTCAGAGGTAGTCACTTCTTGCCAGCCCCAGTTAAGGCAGTAATATCTGCATCACCTGGTTCTAAAACAGCCATTGCTGCGACCATGTGTGGGCGGCCACAAATTTGACCGAGATCCCAACTATTACTTCGAAATTGGTGAATTGGTATTTGATTTGCTGACGCAAGCATATCGATTTCACTACTTACATCAGTGGGAGTATTCGCCGCAAGAATAACCACGCGGGGAGAACCAGTTCGAAGTAAGTGTAGTGTTCGGTTTGCCCCGAACACTGTTTTGCCTGATTTCACAGCTAATCGTATTGCAGTTTCTGCATCCATCAAGGATCACTTTTTCCTTTCATGTTTTCATTCGCAATGCATCTTGTAACAAAGGTTGCAAGATTCCGTCGCATATAAGGGCTACGGAAGAGAATTGCGACTCTGGCAGAATTTCAACGCTTCCTTTTAAGTTCTATGCACATCCCGTTACATTTCTAGACATAAATTCGATATAATTTCTAAAATCAAACAAGCTCTTACTCAGACGATTACTTCTTTTTTGTCGCTCGAGGAGGACTCATGAAAAGATCAATGGCGCCCGTACCAAGCGGAATTGATTGTCCGATTATTACATTTTCTGTGATTCCTAGAAGATTATCTTCTTCTCCGAGGATACTAGCCTGAATGAGATGGCGGACGGTAACTTCGAATGCGGCACGAGCGAGAACACTTGATTGTTGACCGCTGATTCCGTGGCGCCCGATTTGGCGGATTTCACCGGTAGCTGTCATGAGATCTGCAACAAGCATGATGTGGCGAATGTCGACATCGAGCCCTTGTTCATCTAGGACTTCTTTTGCTTCATTAATAATAACTTGGCGTGCAGCTTCAATTCCTAAGGTTTCAGCGATTTCGTGGATGTGGTTAGAAATTGTCCGTGTGGTGTCAACACCTTTGGTGCGTAAAACGCCCTTGAGGTTTGTACCTTCGGTATATAGGACCCATTCAGGCCCTTCCTTTTTGATAAGGACTCGTTTGACGCCGTCTTGTCCTTTGATAAGACCGTTACGAACTTTGTCAAAGGTTTTTTGGAGCTTGGCCATGTGCATGGCTTCTTCGCCTTCTCGGAGTTCAGGGGCAACTATGATACGGTTTCCTTTTTGGGAGACTTCGCCGAGGGTAGGACGGATAGTGTCAAGTCTTTCAGCGATGAGTGGTGCTGTGGTTGCTTTATCTTCCATCAGATCCGGGTTAAGAGTAACAACGATACCGCCTTCAGCTAGGTCGATTTCGACAGTTTCAGCGACACGTTCTACGCGAGTTTGTTCGATGCTTTGGGCAACATTCCGAGCGTCCTTTTCTTTTTCTCGGTGTTCTTCATCAAGGTAAACGTTCATTGTTGGAGTTGACGGATTGCGACGTGCATCAACGATTTCGATTAGGCGTGGTAGTCCGAGGGTGACATTAAATTCTGCGACGCCAGCAAAGTGAAACGTCTTCAAAGTCATCTGTGTCCCAGGTTCGCCAATGGATTGAGCAGCGACAGCACCAACGGCCTCACCTGGTTCGACTAGGGATTTGTCATATGCGACTTCAACTTCTTTGACAATTTTACTAAGTTGTGAAGCGGTTAGTTTTCGCTCAACCAGGCGGTCACGAAGCCGTTCAACAACTAAGGGGGGAAGAAGCCCACGTTTGCGGAGTTGGGTGATTTTATTATCAATCACTTTTGTGCTGACGGATTTTGTTTTGCTCAAATCAATTCACGACTCCTTACTTAGGACACGTTCAATGATGACGTCAATATTGACAGCCTTTCCGTGATCACTTCGAGCTGGATCAACGCCATCTTCACCGTATTTGAATTGGATAATTTCACCTGTTGAATTGCGGACCGTTCCATCATATTCGACTTTGACGTCTTGGAGGGCGTTGATGAGACGGCGTTGCATGTATCCACTGGTGCTAGTACGAACCGCTGTGTCAACTAATCCTTCTCTACCTCCCATTGCGTGGAAGAAGAATTCAATTGGATTGAGTCCTTTTCGATAACTTGCAACTACAAACCCTCGTGCTTGTGGAGATAAATCGCCTTGAGTGAAGTGGGGTAAGGTTCGCCTTCGATAACCTCTGGAGATTCTTTTGCCACGAACAGCTTGTTGTCCGACGCTAGCAGCCATTTGGGCAAGGTTTAGGGGATTCCCTTTTGCACCTGTTCCAGTCATGATGACAGCGTGTTTATCAAGCCCTAGTTGTTGAGCGGCTATTTCTCCAGCTTCGTCACGTGCACGGGCGAGAATTTCAATCATTTTCATTTCGAATGTTTCTTCGAGAGAACGACCAGGAAGCCGTTGGAGCTCATCTGCCTCGTAGATTTGGACAAGATTACTGCCCTCTTCCTCTGCGTCTGTGAGAATTTGTTCAATTTGACGAATAGCCGTGGGAGAAAGAATGACGTCATCAATTCCCATGCTAAATCCCATGTTAGTTATAAGAACGACAAGTAATGGACAGATGGCGTCCAGGAACCGACGAGCGGCAGCGTTTCCATAATCTTTTGCGATTCGATGGAGAACACTTTCGGGTTGTGCAGCACCGATAGCTTTCTTGTCAATAACTCCAGCGAGGAGTTGACCATCTCGGATGAATACATAGGCATCATGTGGGCAATGCTCTTTTTCGCACACATCACATTTTTGACAGATACGGGCCTTCAGTGACAGGTTCAGGCCCTTTGGGAGAACCATACTGAAAATTTGTTTACCGGTCCACATGGGCTCAGGATCGATGATCGTTGGTGGAGGGAGATCTTCTCGATGTCCTGCGGATGCAAGAAGCTGACAGGTTTGGCGTTTGTTGAATACCGAGTTCTTTCGAGTAAGGAGGAATGCAGAAGAGATGTAGTCTTGAATGCCTCCAATGATAGGACCACCATAACGTGGGCTAAGAATTTGTTCTTGGACCAGCATAAGGATTCGGGCTTCAGCTCTAGCCTCTTCGCTTTGAGGTACATGGAGATTCATTTCGTCTCCATCAAAGTCCGCGTTATAGGGTGGACAGACGACGAGGTGAAGCCGGAAGGTTCGGTATTTCATGACCTTCACTTCGTGAGCCATTATCGACATACGATGTAGTGATGGTTGACGATTGAAAAGTACAATATCGCCTGATCTGAGGTGTCTTTCTATGATATATCCAGGGGCTAAACCGTCAGCATTTGTTTTCCGATCTTTTACATAGCGAAGGTCAATGCGTTTGCCATCAGGGCGGACGACGTAGTTGCATCCAGGGTAGCCTTGTGGTCCCTGAATGACAAGTTCACGCATATCTTCAATATTCCATTCGGTTACTCGTTCAGGAACTGTGAGAGTTTTTGCAATTTGACTAGGAACGCCAACTTCATTGATTGAGAGATTGGGGTCAGGTGAAATGACTGTTCGCGCTGAGAAATCAACTCGCTTTCCAGAGAGATTGCTTCGGAATCGTCCTTCTTTTCCTTTTAGTCGCTGGGCTAAGGTCCGTAAAGCGCGTCCAGATCGATGTCGAGCTGGAGGAATACCAGAAACTTCATTGTTGAAATAGGTAGTAATGTGATATTGAAGTAATTCCCAGAGGTCTTCCACAATTAGTTGTGGGGCGCCAGCTTCAATGTTTTCTCGGAGCCGTTGATTAATTCGGATGACATCGACGAGTTTGTGAGTGAGGTCGTCTTCTGATTTAACCCCAGATTCCAATGTAATTGAGGGGCGAACCGCTACCGGAGGTACGGGCTGAACGGTGAGAATCATCCATTCAGAGCGGGAGACCCTAGTATCGATTCCCATAAGGAAACTATCATCAGGTATGATTCGTTCAAGCCGGTCACGAACATCAGTGGGTGTAAGGCGTACGCTTCCTTCCATTTTCTCCTCATAGAAGGTTGTGGGTTTTTCGAATTTGATTTTATATTGTTCCGCCTCACAGTGTGGACACGTTGTGGCTTTTCCAGCTTCTTTTAGGACTTCGTCAGCGATATCTTGTTCAAGATGTGCAAACTTTTCAAAGTTCGCATCCATTCTCTCTTTAAATTTCTGCCAAGATTCTTCCTTCAACTTTAATCGTGCACAACGCCGACAAAGAGCTTTGAGGAATTTTTTAATCTGTTTTGCAAAACTGACGTGTACAACGGGTCGAGCTAATTCAATGTGCCCAAAGTGACCGGGACATTCACCGACACGATTTCCACAGGATTTACAGCGTTGACCAGGTTCGATGGTTCCTAGTTTGGGGTCCATTAACCCAGAGGAAATGGGAAGTCCATCCTCGTCATAAGTGTCAGCCGTGATAACCTGTGTTACACTCATTTTTCGGATAATCTCAGGGGAGAGAAGTCCGAACCAAACACTTCCAACCTGCTTGAGTGGGTGTGCCATTTTTTATTCCTCTGTTCTGTTATCTTCATGTTCTGTCCGTTAATTTCAGTCGGGGCCATATGCCTAAGGACATGAGTTCCTGCAAGACGAGTTTGAAGGCGTATGACATCTCAACTTTGCTAATTGTGGTGGTTTTTGGTGCACAAACTCGACAACGATATCGATCACGGTTTCGGTCATATTCCGCAAGCATACCACATTCTTCGCAAACCATCGCTGTGTATTTATCAGATTCTTCAAGAAGTCGTTCTCGAAGAAGAAGTGCAGCACCATGACCGATTAAACAATCCCGTTCCATCTCTCCGAACCGTAAACCGCCTTCACGTGCACGCCCTTCTGTGGGTTGTCGGGTTAAGATTTGTACAGGACCCCGTGCGCGTGCATGCATTTTATCTGCAACAAGGTGGTGGAGCTTCTGATAGTAGACGACGCCAATGAATAGATCAACGTCATATTTGTGACCAGTGACTCCATTGTACATTGTTTCTCGCCCACTATATTTGAATCCAAGTTCGTGAAGGTCACGAAACATTTCATCCAATTTTTTACCAGAGAATGGTGTAGCATCGACAGGTTGTCCCTGCAAACAACCAATTTTTCCAGCCATTGATTCCAGGATTTGACCAAGAGTCATTCGGCTGGGAAACGCATGGGCATTAACTACAAGATCAGGAACTACTCCTGTTTCTGTAAAAGGCATGTCTTCTTGTGGGGCAAGAAGGCCGATGACACCTTTTTGACCGTGACGACTAGCAAATTTATCTCCTAATTCTGGTACGCGTTCATCGCGGACCTTGACTTTGACAAGGCGGTTTCCGTCAATGGTTTCTGAAATTAGGACCTTGTCGATAGTTCCTTGCTCACCATGACGGAGGCTAACTGAGGTTTCGCGCCGTTTAGGTCCTGGAACTTCGAGTTCTGTATATTCTTCTAAGAATCGTGGGGGGCTAGTGCGACCAATGAGAATTTCATCTCCACTCACTTGGAATTCAGGTTCGATGATGCCATCTTCACTGAGTAATCGATAAGCTTCTGAGGCACGATATCCACGGACTTCGCGACTCGGAATTTCAAATTTATCTTCTTGACCACCAGGGTACTTTCGTTCTTCAGCATTATAGCTTCTAAAGAAGGAAGAACGTGCAATACCTCGTTCAATTGAAGCCTTGTTAATTACGAGTGCGTCTTCAATGTTGTATCCTTGGAATGAATGAATGGCCACAATGAAATTTTGTCCAGCTGGGCGTTTAAGATACCCAATGACTTCCATGGGTCGAGTTGTGACAATGGGACTTTGGACATAATGGAGAATGTGGCTACGGGTATCAACTCGGAGACTGAAGTTCGCTGAGTAAAGTCCGAGGGCTTGTTTGGCCATTCCAGCTTCATAGGTATTACGTGGAGATTGATTGTGTTCGGCAAAAGGTACAAGGCTTGCGCATATACCTAGAATTGTTTCGGGAACAATTTCAAGATGTGTGTGCTCTGGAGTGATGTCCTCAAGATTCATGGCAATGAGGGTGTTTTCTTCCTCTTCTGCATCGAGATATTCCATGATTCCTGCTTTTACAAGGTCGTCCCAAGAAATTTCACGATTTCTAACACGTTCCACATGCTGTTTCTCAAGGAGGGGAACCCCATCTTTGACAATTATTAGCGGTCTTCGAACCCGACCCGCGTCAGAGTTGATTTGAACCTCATTTGTATCAGCATAGAACGCAAGATTCACCTGATCACTTAGCTCATTTCGTTGACGGCGATCACGAACTCGTTTGACTAATAATTCAGGTTGCGTGTGGTTACCCACAAATCGGCCATTTAGATACACGTATGTACCCTTTTTCGATGAACTTGATTTGGCATCAATTGGTTGAACTTTCAATGCCAAGAGGGCTTCTTCGACTTCTGCTTCATCAGAACCAACTGAAATGTAAGACATCAAAGCAAGGTTTTTCACAAGCCCACAATTGGGACCTTCAGGAGTTTCATTGGGACAAATCTTACCCCAGTGAGTCGGATGAAGGTCTCGTGCTTCGAAGTGTGGTTGGCTTCTACTGAGAGGAGAAACTACTCGACGAAGATGGCTTATCGAGGACATGTAATTTACTCGATCGAGGAGCTGGCTAACTCCTGCTTTACCGCCAACCCAATTACCTGTGGCAAGAGCATGACGAAGCCTTTCCGTGATGACGTCAGCTCGAACGGCGGTTTTGATGTTTGGTTTTCGACCTCGTGTGGCTGTTCTTTCAAGTTGGTACTTGATATCCCGACAAAGATTGAGAAAAGCGACGCGGAACAGGCTTGTAAGTAGATCACCAGCAAGTTTCAATCGTTTATTTGCATAATGATCTTTGTCATCCTCTTCGCGCCGTGTTACACTCAGCTCCAGGAGCCGTTGAGTCATTTGACCAACATAATGGGCCTTGTTTACTGCCGAACCCGAATCTGTGCCAATGTGGGGTAGTAGATAGCGATTCAAAACCTGTTCAGCACGACGAAGTCGATAATCTTTAGTTTGACCCACTGCAACCCTTTTGCCGATGTAGTCTAGTGCGTTTTCACGTGTTGCTTTGGGATCCTTCGGAGCCACCAACGATTCTGCAGCATGGAAACTGGGAATCAATTCTTGTCCCAGTGTTGGATCATCCGTGATCGCGGCGACAATTTCACGATCTGTAACGAGCCCTAAAGCCCGCATTAAAACAACTAAAGGAATCTTTCCAGGAACCGAGGGAAATGAGACGCGGAATGTATGATCGGCTCTACGTTCCATTGTTACCGGGGCACGAAAACCTCGTGCAGTGGAGAACACCTTTGCCATGTGAGTACATGTGCTGCTACTCGTAGCTTCTTCGATGAGAATTCGATTAGGTGCAAGATCCTCCTGAGTCACGAGCACTCGCTCTGACCCGTTAATGATGAAATATCCACCTGGATCGTTTGGATCTTCACCCGCTTCGACGAGTTCTTCAGGGGTCATGGCTGAGAGGCGGCAAAAAGCAGATTTGAGCATAATGGGGAGTCGACCCACGTAGACACTGGTAGTTTCCTCGTCATATTCCATTCCTGTTTTTTCATCTCTATAAACAGGGGTCATTTCTAAGTGGATCGGGGAAGAATACGTGAGGTTTCGTATCCGAGCCTCTGCTGGCGCAATATTTCGGACCGATCCATCCGCTTCTCGTACGGAGGGATTTTGAATTTCAACGCGACCCAAACGCACATAATAATTCGGAATATCTGGCTCGATTTTTCCAACATCACTTATAATCTGTTGAATACGCCGTTCAACAAAGAAATTGTATGAGTCTAAGTGCTGCCGAACTAAGCCCTTCGATAGAAAGAAGGATTTCATAACTGCCCAACGATCTTCAGACGAAAGTGCCATATTCCACCCTCAGAGACAAATCTGCTCAATTTGTAACTGTAATCCTACCCTCATCAGACGGCATCATACTTCCATGAGCCCATATAGCTATAGCCCGCATGAGAAACTTGGAACCCTGTGTCCTATGAACCAGAGCGGGTACATCGTCTCATCAGCAATTTTTGCCCAGGCAGAAACATGCGGCGCCAAACCAGCCGTCGCTCCAGCGAAGCAGACCGTCTGCGGAGTTAGGGCGACAATGTACAAACGCCTTTTTA
>JAEOSV010000123.1 GCA_016840185.1 Candidatus Hermodarchaeota archaeon
ATGCGCAAGATGTCCACCACTCTCGGAAAAGGTGGCGAGACGCATCTGTCCAACCGTGATGTCAACCGAATTGCCAGTCGACCTGAATCCATGGAAACCATCATCGAACCCGCTTACGACGCCATTGGTGTTGCTGTCGGTGTTTCTGTGCTTCCGGCCGCTATCACCATTGAAGAACGTGAGGCTGAAGATGAAATCATCTGGCGCGAACTCGAAAAACTCGAAGGCTTGGGTCATGACCAGAAACTCGAACTCTTCGAAGAAATGAAGCGCATCCCTGCCAAGGATCGTGTCTGGTTCCTTGAAGACCTCAAACAACAGATGGCCGACGGCACCCGCTTCGGACGCCTCCCCGCCGAACCCACACCGGTTCCTGAAGGTGTCGATCCCCTCATCCACTCCAGGCTCCAAGCATTAGACGCCTTGGGAATGGAAGAGAAGGAAGCAGTCGTCGAACAACTCCGTGGTCTCTCCAAGGAAGAGCAAGAAGAGGTCATCAAAGCGCTCGAAGAAACCACGCGAAAAAGCGAGTAACCACTAGTTCAAAGGGGACTGCGCTCCCCTTTCAACCCTTTTTCCGGACTTCTAGAAAGTTCGTTACAGTTTAAAGAGAGGCTCATACAATACGCCAACTCGCCATCTGGGTGATGTATTTGTCTAGATGGATAATTCAAAAAATACTCTTAAAATCTCGTTTGAATGGTAACATGGTTCGGTGATAAGTCGAACTTAGGTTCGCGGGCACTATTGCGGTGAGGTGTGTTATTTGAAACTGGGTAAACTCGAAGTAGCGGTTGTCATCACACTCTTTTTCGTCATTATAGCATCACCATCAGGGCTCCCACAACATCCTGTTGCTTCTGCAGCCCCGAACTCACCATATCAGGGAAATGGAAATGCCATAGATGTTCATGAATTTGCACAGAACATCACAACTTCAATCACAGGTGGGGAAAATGGTACCAGTGTTATCTATGACAGCGATTGGTTCCCAGCAGGGTATCGTGGTTATCGATTCCAAACAAACGTCTCTGATCTTGTTCGATTTACAGACCCATTGCCGAACGGGTCATTCGAAAATACCACTGCTTTTGGCTCAACATGGAATCTAACGAACTCTGACCCCGGTAGCCCCCTCATCGAATCGATAAATCCTGATACTGGTTATTCTCCCACAGATGGCTCGTATGTCATGGATGTGGCGCTCCCCGATGAGAAACTCAATGGGCAACGAACAGCCTATATCGATAACGATTTTAATTACACTTCGGAAATTTATCCATATTACTCCAAAGTTAGCTTTGATATCAAATTAGACGATATCACCGACAAAGACTGGTTACTTCTTCGAGTCGCCATCTGGAATCAAGGGATGGAAAAAGGACATTGGCAGTATGACCTTAAAACCCTTAAAGACGCCATCGGGGAGGATTCGTGGAGCACTGAAGAATTCACTACTAGCCCAATCAATGGGCAAGTTCGACTGCGTATATCTCTTGTCAAACAAACTTCGAAAAATGAAGATGTTAAAGGGCATATCATTTTTGATAACATCCGCTACGTCATTGGCTCATATGTCAAACCGGAGGAAGCAGGATTAACGCTCAATGATGAGCCCTTTGTCGATTCACCTTCAAATCCAGCAGGGAGTGTTGACATCTATTCGGATTCAAGCGCTCGTGAAGAGGTGTCTTGGGCTACTTGTTGGACATCTGATCAAACCTTTCAGATTAGTTCATCTCAATTTGACAATCTAACCTTTTCTTATGAATATGCCATGTATGTCAAGCACATTGAGGCCGGTGGGGCTTCCACCTTCTTTTCAGCTCCAGTTGATGACAGTCCAAACTGGAGGGCAAGCTATTCAGTAAGCACTGGAGCGCCATCTGGACATGAAAGGTATAGCTTTGGCCTCTTCTTGGTCACCGGTTGGATTCGAACAGAAGTAAACAGCAGCCTAGGGCAATCAATGACACATTCCTATAATGTAACAAGTAATTTCGTTAAACTCGATGACGGAGGACCAAATGTCGGTGAGACGTATAACGTCTATGCTTCGGCTTCGAACTTTGTTCTTTCAGTTCTGCCACAAAAAAGTTCCAATCCAATTGGACCTTGGGATAATGTATCTTCTGGCGGCTATTTTGTCAAGGGTGACTTTATACGTGTTCTAGCGCTATTGCATCCCATCGCATTTTCTGGTGATAATTTTGCGAACGTGTCAATCTTCTTTCCTAACGGGACTTTATGGCAGAGTGCCGAATCCCCCACTGACGTGGTAATTGATGATATAACCGATTCGTTAACCAGCATATCCTGGCAAATTCCTGATATTAGCGATGCCGATATTGGTCAAAGCTGGACAATCACAGTTTCCTTCGATAACCAAGAACAATGTGGGATGCAGCAAGCCTTCTTCTCCGTCGTCGTCGGATCCCAAGTCACCAAGCAAACTCCCTCCGATGGAACCCGGGTTATTTGGGGTCAACCCATTCTGGTCAACGTCACTGCCCAAAATAACTACACCCTAAGCTATATCACGGATGGCACGGCTCAAGTCAGGTATATTGATCGCAATCTCCAAGTTCAATATGTGGCTATGGTAGCAAATAATCAGGGTGCCTAC
Organism: Candidatus Hermodarchaeota archaeon; assembly: GCA_016840185.1. The sequence goes on from JAEOSV010000123.1 coordinate 2,627, forward strand.
TCCACGAATTTAGCAACTACATTAATGACTCCTAATCCAAACGCAGGATTCGCGGTTGAATTCTTCCGACATGGTTATATGAATGCCAGCTATGACGAAGGCACTGCAATTCATTACACCATAAACCTCGTGAATGATATCACTACTGAAGTGATTAAACCATCACAAATAACAGGGCCCAATGAATACTCCGCCGAAACCTCCAGTATCCAGGGCTACACAATCCAAGCCAAATTCTATGATCCATACCAATCCGCATACGTACTGAACGAAACCTCTTTCTGGCCAACGGTTTTGGTAACCTACGATTATTACGAAGATACTGGATCAGGATTTGGAAGTATTATTTCCTCAGGAAGTTTTAGTCAAAACGTCTCAACCCGGATTTTTTACAAGCATGACCCGACCTATCTTGAAAGTGTCGATCGCGTCAAATATGAGGTCATAATGCGTGTTGAAGACGCGTCTTGGAACTTTGAACAACAAAACTTTACAATTCTTATTACCATCGTCGATTATGCCACAGATCTTGATGCCTTTCAAACGTCCATAGCCTTTCCGCCAATTGGAAATGGATGGACGACTTTTAATCAGGAATCTGATGACTATGAAGTTCATGTATATTGGAGTGAAACGTTCAATATCACAGTATTTTATGAAAACTCAAGCACACTCATCGGGATTTCATCTGCGACCGTTCGGGTGCTAGTCGGTGGTTCCACGTATTCCTTGTCAGAGGGTCAACCTGGATATTACACCCGCCTTCTTGATACGACATCATTGAATCCAGGCATAACGGTTCTTTATGTCAACGCTTCATATCCTGCTCATGCATATCAAGCCATTCAAATCAGATTAAATATTGAACTTCGTAGCACCAGCCTTCAACACAACCAAACAGGTCTAACCTTTCAGCTAGCTTGGGGTGAAGAGTTTCCTATCCTCTTTACCTACTCTGATGTCGTCAACGTTGCTAGCCCACAACCACTTGATAGCGCCACAGTTACTGTCACGGGTTATATAGAATCTCACTACTCTGTACAAAATAATGTAGATGGGACCTATGCCATTACATTGTCTGGTGATGTCTCTGAAGACACTTACATTGTGCGATTCAGCTTTAACCAATCAAAATACCAGATACGAAGTATCACCTTTACAATCATTGTTCGTCCACGCCACACGCAATCAACCGGTTTCCCCGACACAGTCTCAGTGCCATGGGGTGATGATGTAGTTATCACTCTTCATCTCAATGATACCGATGAAGACTTCCAAGGAATCCCCGGAGCAACAGTAACCTTTACATGGTTCGACAATATTCTTGGCACTGATTACTGGTTTTCCGATAATGGTGATGGAACCTATACAATCACTTTGAATACAACCAAAGTTCCTGCAGGAACACAAGGGTACACCATTCTCTTCCAATTCAACAAAACTCATTACGACTTCTCACAAACCACCGTAATCTTTCAAGTCCGAGATATTGGAGCCATTCTCTACAACCTAGGAACCCTCGAACCATATGGCGCCTCCGTACCTTGGGGTGACTCACTAACCATTATTCTTCAGTTCAACAACACAGACCATGGGAATTTCCTCATCCAAGGTGCTACCATCTCATGTAATTGGGATTTCTTCTACTGGGGTGTCACTTATAACACAACCTACAATGCATACCTTCTCCGAATCGACACCAGCAGTCGGCCTGAAGGCAGCTATACAATTCAGATCTCTTCAGAACTAATCCATTATCAAAGTGGGACCAATGTACAAGCTTTTGTACTCCGCACCATTCAAACCACAGGTAACGTAGCGCCCTCCTACATACCAGCTCATCCACTCGGTGATAATCTCACACTCATAATCACCTACCAAGATTTAGATCATGGTGGAATACTGATACCGTTTGCTACTCTGACCAACGATTGGAATGCCACATTCTATACGATATACGATTTTAGTAATGGTACCTATGTAATCGAATTGAACACAACCTGTCGTGGTCGGGGGTCTCACCAACTACTCATAACCCTGAGCCTACCCCCCCATTATGCACCTATCACCCTGCCTGTTACACTTATCCTTGAAAGGACTCCCCTCACTGTAACAATAATCGATCCTGCAGGTGCACAAACCAGTGTTGAATATGGAGATTCGGTTCTTCTTACAGTTAGTGTCACCAATCACCATGGCTTACCAGTCAGTGACATTGTTACTACATTTCGCTGGGGTGGACATAATCCGGTTACAATGTCTTACCTTGGTGGAGGCATTTACACCTTCACGTTCCTAGCAAATGAAACACCCAGTAGTTACGTCATCACAATCGAAGCCGCAAATGAGACAAAATACCAACTTGGCTTAGGAACCGTTTTGCTTTTCATCCAACCGACTGGGACAGACCTTGATGTTCTAACTCCCTTGGTTATCGCAGTAATTGGTGGTACATTTGAAATATCAGTAAACTTCACAACAATTCTCGGATCACCTATTGACGGCGCAAATGTGACCTATGCATGGACCAATCAGACAGGCATCCTCATACAGGTTGCTCCAGGCATTTACAATGCTACAATTGACACAACCGGGTTCGATAGCGGGCAATACAACATGTACATCAGCGCTAGTAAACCGACCATGCTTGAACAATTCCGTACAATCAACGTAATCCTCTCCGTTATTCCAACAGCCCTCCAAACCACGACTCCGGTCTTCAATCTTTATTGGGGCACCCCCTTCGAAGTGAGTATCTACTTCAATGACACCTACAACAATCTGCCCATCGATGGAGCAGATATCCAATACAGCTGGGCAAATCAAACCGGGTCTTTATTGCCTACAGGAACACCAGGCTGGTATAACATATCATTATCTAGCACACTCTTTACCGCTGGATCCTTTTACACCCTAACTCTAACAGCTGATTATCCCGGGTACCAGTATGCATTAACTTCCAGAACAGTCAACATAAATCGGCAACCCACAGGATTAGCCATAACTCAAAGTGAAACCTATTACCCACCGGCAGGGATTACCATTCCTCAAAACGGCACTAGTTGGCGAATCCCGTGGGGAGACATACTAATCTTATACTTCAATTACACTGACTCAAATGGGCTGAGTATCCCCAATGCGACAGGCGTCTATAATTGGGGATTAGGCACAGGCAACCTTGAGTATCTGGATGGGTTATACGTAGCCCAGATTGATTTGACGGGGGTTACCCCTGGCCCGTACCAACTCATCATTACCCTAAGTAAACAAAATTATGAACGTCAACAATCACCAACTTATGAGCTAACAATAACTAGGTTTGAAACTGAAGTCACAATCCTCGAAGGACCTACAACTGTATCAACCGGCACACCATTTACGCTCGCCATCCTGATAACTGACCGATATCACCAGCTTCCTGTTACCAGCGCTAATGTCTCGATTTCAATTCACACATTGGGTCTTACCAATCAACCTATGGACAATCACAACGATGGCACCTACTCCATTGTCCTCAGTATTCCTTCTCCGGGTGCCCATGAAATCATCATTCATGTAGAGGTTGATGAACGCTTCTCACTTACTGAAGAACCCGTTCTGGTTCTTGCCCAGCTGAACCCAATTGTCCAAAATGCCTTTCAGTGGGGTACAATCATTGCCATAATTGGCATCATCCTTCTAGCAATATGGTTCGCCTATGTACGCGTCTTCTCCATTCCTTGGATGGTCCGTAAGATGCGAAATATGTCGAAGGTCCTCGGTAAGGGAGACACACCCACCTTATCGAAGATGGATCGAACCCGGATTTCAGACCGAACCGAGCTGATGTCGGAAATTGCTGACCCCTACTATGGCGCTGTCGGGATGGCTTCCACAACAATTGTGATTCCGGTGGAAGTTGCATGGGCAGAACGGGAAGCTGAAGATGAGGCAATTTGGTCGGAACTCAAAGCCCTTCCCCTCATTGAATATGAACAAAAACTTGAACTCTTCCAACAAATGAAGCAAATCGCACCCTCTGAACGTGTTTGGTTCATTGAAGACCTCAGGAAACAGATGGCGGATGGAACCCGGTTTGCTCGAAAAATCAAGGAACCAGAAGTCAGCGAAGATTTAGAAAATGAACTTCAAGCCCGTTTAGCCACATTTCCTGCCCTAAGTGATACTGAAAAGGTGCGCATCGCCGCCCAACTGCGGAAGATGCCCAAGGAAGATTGGGATGAAATCTTCCATACCCTTGCCATTGCAGAGACTCCTGCAACCGTAACCGTTGAGGATGAGCTAGGTCCTGATGAATTTCCATCACTTAC
>JAEOSV010000124.1 GCA_016840185.1 Candidatus Hermodarchaeota archaeon
AGAACATGTCTTCGCTCTCGATGTTCGTGGACAAGTTTGCCCGTACCCTGAATTGTTAACGCTGAAAGCTCTTCAAAGTCTCTCCGCAGGCGATACGCTTGAGATAACGATCGATAATCCGCCATCCGTTCGGGATATTCCAATTACTCTCGAAAAACGAGGTTTAGATCCACCTGAAATTAAACGCCTTGATGGCAATACGTGGCAGATCATTATCCGTGTGTAAACCGATAATTGGTGTGCTAGCTCGAGAGCGTTTTGAGGATAGACTGCAACTCGTTTTCGACGATAATCGGCGCATTCGCATAGATATTACTCGAATTACGATGATATCTAATAATCGTATCAGGGTCTTTCAACATATGCCCCGTCAGAATTCCAACCGTGGCATCATCCTTCGCAACCATACCATTCTTCACTAGGTTCTTAATACCTGCAACCGTTGCTGCAGACGCCAGCTCACACCCAAACCCATTGCGACCCACTATCGCACGGGCATCCAACATCTCTTGATCCGTGACTTCGATCACGATCCCATTGGTATCGGCTAACGAGCGCAACGCTTTTTTCAAATTCGCGGGTTTCAGAATTTCGATGGCACTTGCTTGCGTGTTCGCTTTAATCTCTTTTTGATCTAAGAAACCATAATACTTGTCAATAATAGCGTCTTCAACGTTTCCTTGGTTCCAAGTCAGTTTCAATTTATTATAAAGGTGAGAAAAGGTACGGGCTCCCTGGGCATTCACTACGACGAGGCGTGGAACTTTCTTGATCCAGCCCCAGTCCTTCAATTCCTTGAACGCTTTCCCAAACGCAGCGGTATTCCCAAGATTCCCTCCGGGAAAGACAATCCAATCGGGGACAATCCAATCGAAGTAATCTAATATTCGATACATCATTGTTTTCTGCCCCTCAATTCGGAAGGCATTCAGTGAATTCACTAGATAGAGGTTCAATATTGGAGCTAACTCTTTCACCCGATTGAGAGCGTCATCAAAATTGCCTTGTATCTGGACGACTTTTGCGCCATAGTCGAGAGTTTGCGCAAGTTTTCCCTGTGCGATCCTGCCTCTTCCGATGAATACGATGGCCTCGATCCATTCATTTGCTGCAAACGCCGCTGCTGAGCTTGAGGTGTTCCCCGTCGAGGCACAGGCTACCTTTTGATGTTTCAACATCTTTGCATGTGTAAACGCGGTCGCCATCCCATTATCCTTGAATGATCCTGTCGGATTGTCGCCTTCAAACTGCAGCCAAAAATTCTGCGGGTTCAAGCCAACAAATTCGGCAACTTTCGTCAATTGAAATGGTTTCGTCCGTCCTTCCGCGCCATCTAACGACACAAAGACCTTACTGTAGTTCGTGTACTCCGTACAATCGACACTTGGGAAGTTGATTAACTCTCTGAACCGCCAGACACCACTTTCATCAAAAATGTTGCCTCGATGATTCCGACGGTCCGAAAACACTTGTTTCAGCTTTGGATGGGGCGGAGCATCATATCTGATATCAATTAAATTCCCACACTGCTGACATTCTGTTTGTAAATCGTGAATAGAATACCGCTCACCGCAAGAGGGGATAATGCATTGTTGAAACACTTGTTTTTTCATGTCTCTCGAATAATGTTGGCACGTAGCTATATTTACGTTTAATTCAATCGTTTGTTCACGTGAAACATTCCACAAGCGTATGATTCCCTTTTGTTTTGAGCGAAAAGAAAAACCATAAATTCGAAGCTCGCTTGCTATAGGCTGTGACCTACTCAGCCATAATCTTGTCAGGAGGCGAATCTACACGATTTGGGCAGGATAAAGGCCTCTTCCAGGTGTTTCAACAACCTCTGATCTCCTTTGTGATCGAGAAAGTGAAACCATTTATTGATGAACTATTAATTGTCACAAAACGAAAGAGTGCAAAGACGTATTCTTCATTATTTCCTTCCGCGCAAATTCTCGTTGATGAATATAATTTTCGAGGAGCACTAGCCGGCATCGCAACTGGGATAAACCACGCTCATGGGACCTATAGCTATGTCCTCCCGAGCGATACTCCGCTTCTCTCCACAAAGGTTCTCGCTTTACTGCGTGACGCATCCAGCGATCATGATGCAGTGATCCCGCGATGGCCTTCAGGGTATCTTGAACCCCTGCAAGCAATTTATCATACACAAGCTGCTGCACGAGCTGCATTACTCAGTATACAGAAAGAGAACTTTCGACTTAGAAATTTGATCAGTCATCTTGATGCTGTGAAATACATTTCAACCGTAACCCTGGCACAATATGATCCGAATTTACGAACATTCTTTAATATCAACCAAGTAGACGATCTTCATGAGATCCGTCATTTACTCGCAGAAGAAAAAAGCGCGTCAAGACCTTAGTGATCCGTTGTTGTGTTACGAACGCGCGCTGAAGTTTCTGAATTGTTACCTAGTGATCGCAGGGATTTTGAATTCCTTGTATCGTTCATGAGCAGCGTATATAAGTATAACCATGGATCCCGCTAGATACAAGTGATTTTGGGTTAGAGTCCAAATAACAACAATTATTGCACAGATGAGGAGAATGACTGAAGATCGCTGCATAGTGTGCAAACTTCATGGTAACTCTTTTTAAATCTAATCTGTTGACAGTAGGAATTTTTCTTAAAAAATAGCAAAACGTAAGAAATATTTTCAGAAAATAAACGAAAGTAAGATAATATCCCGTTACTGCATCCAAAAGAGGTATAAAACTACCCTTTCACTTGACCTTCACAAGAATGTGAATTAATTTGCTTCATGAAGGTTAACAGGGTAGACGTTCAAGTCTCACTGCTGTTTAGCTAGATCGTCAATGTTATCTGTTGAAACCTCATACTCATTGCTTAATTTCATTGCATCAACAGGGCATATTTCTTCACACAGCCCACAAAAAATACATTTATTCAAAAAGATTTGTGAAATCTCCTCGGTTCGCGGTTTGCCAATTATGATCGCTTGCGTTGGACAATTTCGAGCACACTGTCCACAGCGAATGCATTTTTCTTCATTGATTTGGGGCTTACCTCTTATATGTCTCTGCACGGATTCATCACGTGGTGGGTACTCTTCCGTTGCTGCCCGTTTCGTTAATTGTTTCAATAGTTCAATGAATAGTGCCATTCTCGTCACTTGATTAGTTCGATTAAGGTAATTTGGATAATCGATAGTGGTACAAGGATTTCCCACGAGTTTCTGAGGATTTGATCCATGCGGAAGCGAGCAAATAATGATTTCACAACGGAGAATAAGAGAATGATTCCAGATGTTTTGATGAAGAAACCGAGAATTGGGGGGAAGATCCAAAGTGTGGGACCTCCTAAATAAAGCGTCGTAATAAGGGATGCAGAGAGAAGCAATTCGACATCGATTGCGAGGCTAATGATAGCTAATCCCCGTCCGCTAAACTCTGTTTTCCACCCGGCAACTATTTCACCCTTCGCGATAGGAATATCGAATGGAACGACTTCGAGTTCTGCGAGAAGACAGATAATAAATGTGAGTAACCCCAGAGGCTGGAGGAAAATGAAATTGGCGTTATTTTGTTGCCATTGTACAATGGTGCTGAGCGAGAGGGATTTTGCGATAATCGCTGGTCCCATTATGACAATGGCAAGCGGAATCTCGAAAACGAGCAGTTGAAGAATTGCCCGAACACCTCCCACGACGCTATAAACGCCGGTTGAGCCCCAGGCGCAAAAGAAAATCGTTATCGAGATGAGGGTAAATAAAATGATGATGAGGATGAGATCGCCTTCAAAATACATTAAAGCAGGCGATGCAGTTATCGGGATTGTGAACATACCGATTAAACATATCGCGAGGTAAAAGATTGGTGCAGCTTGAAATATTGGGGCGTTCGCCTCTGTGGGTATCACAAATTCCTTCGAGAGCAGTTTTAATAAATCGGCGAGTGGCTGGAACATTCCCTGAATTCCCGTGAATCGAGGACCTAGTCGATTCTGAAGACGCGCGACCAGTTTTCGATCAACCCACTGATAAAACAGGGCTAATGAAAACAGAAATAAGAACCCGGGGACGACAAAGATCTCGCCCAACACGGTTAACTCTGATACCACTGTAATGCGTACCTCCGTAAGTCATTTCCTGACCACATTGTCGTATGTCCATCTTCAATATCGACAATCTGTAGCCGTTCACAACACGAAATACACGGATCAATGCTGCTGATGATCACGGGAACATCGGCCAAATGGGCGTTGGATAGCATCGTCTGAAGGGAGGAGAAATTCGCAAGGGTTGGTGTCCGCACTTTGAACCGGAAGGGATTCGTTTGTCCATTCGACTTAATGAAGTGAAAGAGTTCGCCTCGCGAGGCTTCTACTCGACTGTGCGCTTCGCCTTCGCTGGGTCGTCGGGGTGCTTTAACCGTCAGGGCTCCGGGTGGTAACTGATCGAGGCACTGTTCGATGATGTGAATACTCTCGAACATTTCATCTAGTCTCACTTGTAGTCGTGCTTCGACGTCGCAACCCGGCTTGGTAATAACATCGAAGGTAAGGTCATCATATGCGGCATATGGAAAATCTTTCCGCATATCTTTCTGAACACCTGAGGCTCGTAGGACGGGGCCGACAGCAAATTGACGTAAGGCGTCTTCCTTGGGCAGGATGCCGACTTCACGGGTTCGTTTGATAACGGTGGGTTCTCGTTGAAAAAGTGATTGATAATGTTCGACCCGCGTTTCGAGGGCTTGTAAGCCTTGAGTGATCGCTTTGATAATTGTTGGAGTAAAGTCTCGACGGACCCCTCCCAGCGTATTAAGAGAGTGATGGACGCGATTTCCATTGATTTTCTCATAAAGATTCAACACAATCTCTCGATCACGCCAG
>JAEOSV010000125.1 GCA_016840185.1 Candidatus Hermodarchaeota archaeon
CAAAATCTTTCTTCTACAACGCAATTCACAAGAAATGACACAAAAGAATCTCCCAGAAACAGTTACCGTAGAACTCTTTGATGATGAACGCATTCTTGTTGAAGCCGTCTTTCGTATTCTCTGGCGAACACCCGTCCTTCTGACGTTTAATGGCGACAACTTTGATCTCCAATATTTAGTGAATCGTGCCAAAAAACTCGGCATCCCATCTCCTGATAATCCCATTCGGTTACGGGGAGGTTTTCGTGGGAACCCCGAAGCGGAACTCCAATATGGCGTTCATATAGACCTCTACCGGTTTTTCCACAACCGATCTATCCAAATCTATGCCTTCAGAAACCGATACAGCGAAGTCCGCCTTGAAACCATCAGCCAAGCCCTCTTAGGTGAAGGCAAACTCAAGCTCCCCGACCAAATCAACAAAATCCCTGTCAACCTCCTAGCACAATACAACTGGCAAGACACCAACCTAACCATGCGACTGACCCAATTTGATAATGACCTCGTCATGGGCCTGATTCTACTCCTAATGCGTGTATCACATCAAGGCATGCACGACCTCACCCGTACTGCCGTATCAAATTGGATTCGCAGCCTCCTCTACTATGCCCACCGACAAAAGAACTACCTCATCCCTCGACAAGACGAAATCGCCGCCTTCAAAGGCGAAGCCGTCACCGAAGCCATGATTAAAGGCAAAAAATACATGGGCGCCATTGTCGTCGAACCCAAAGAAGGCGTCCACTTCAACGTCACCCTCCTAGATTTTGCCTCACTATATCCTAGCATCATGAAAGCCTACAATCTCAGCTATGAAACCGTCCGCTGCGACCACCCAGAATGCAAAGACAATTTGGTGCCTGGCACACCACATTGGGTTTGCACTCGTCGTGAGGGGATTACCAGCCAAATAATTGGGCTCATCCGTGACGTCCGCGTCGAACACTTCAAACCACGAACCAAAGACAAAGACCTCTCATCTGCACAACGCAGCTGGTACAGCGTCGTAGAACAAGCACTCAAAGTGTACCTCAACGCTTGTTTACCCTATGATGAAGAAGTCATCATACGAAATCCTGCTGGGCAAATAGAAAAGTGTGATATTGCTTCCCTCAAAGATACTTGGGAAGATCTTGAAATTCTTTCAGTTAACACCAATGTAAATAATGGTCAATTTGGGACTCCAATTTTTGTGCCGATAAAGGGATTTGCAGCCACAGGTCGCGCAAAAGTTCTTAGAATAGGTTTGAGTGATGGAAGGCTTCTTCGTTGCACCTCTAATCATTTTATCCCGCTTTATTCAACTCAAACAGGAAGACGATATGGTAAAAAATTCCAGATTCATGAAATTCCAGCTGATGAACTGAAAGTTGGGGACGAATTACTGCTTTGTAATCAAATACCTCTCTCTGAATCAGTTCCTGAGAAACTCTTCATTCCCGATATAATCGATACAACAAATCTTCTAATTGGAATGGAACGAAGTGTATACAAACGATTCTCCTACAGAAGAAGTCAATCAACTGAAGATGAACTGATTGAGGTCATTAATCGAAAATTTGAGTACAGCAAAGGTCGAAGGTTGTACAAAGCATATTGGACTGATTTGTCTGAAAAGGAAAAGGACGTTATTAAAAAAACGAAACCTGGTTTACTAAGTGTGAAAATAGCAAAAAGTTCTCGTTCTCCAGGGTTTTGGCAAGAACTTTACATTCATCTTTCGAACGAGTTCTTCAAACTTTTAGGTTGGTATATTGCTGAGGGTCATGGACAACAAAATCGATTTTCCATTACACAATCCTTTGAGAAAAAACCTGAAAATGCCCACGAAATCCTCTCTCTGCTAGAGAAAATAGACTGGCCTGTTGTTAAATATGGTGAAAAGACAATCGTAGTTCATTCTAGTGTACTTTCATCAGTTATTGGCACATTGTGTGGAACCAATGCCTTCAATAAACGTATACCAATATTTCTACTGAATAAGAATAGAGCGAAAGTTCTACTTGAGGCTTATTTCAAAGGTGATGGGAATTTTACTCTTCAAGGTCGACGGCGTTACAGTACAGTCAGCAATCAATTAATGAACGATTTACTTCATCTGTTGAGCTCCCTTGGACGGTTTACGTCGATCCACAGAGATTCAAGCATTTCTCGTATTGTTGAAACTTCTGGAAGGAATTATGCTAGAAAATATCGTGGGTTAATGAATTTCAATGGTACAAATCTAATTCGCGTCAAGTCTATCGAAGTTGAAGAAACACCTCAACCTGTTTTCGATATTGAAACTGAAAATGGATGGTTTGTAACAACACATGGAATAGTAACGCACAATAGCTATGGGGTTCTTGGCGCTAGTCACTTCCCCTTGTACTGTGCTCCTGCAGCCGAATCAATTACGGCTCTGGGTCGCTATGCTATTACTCAGACAATCGATAAGGCTGAAGAAATTGGAGTTACGGTGTTGTATGGGGATACGGATAGCTTGTTTTTGGACCAGCCTACGAAGAGTCAGTTGGACCAGTTGATTGAGTATAGTGAGAAGGAATTGCGGGTGGAATTGGATGTCGAAAAAGAGTACCGGTACGTGGCGCTGTCCAGTCGGAAGAAGAATTACTTGGGGGTTTCGAAGGATGGTCAGGTTGATATCAAGGGGTTAACGGGGAAGAAACGGAATACGCCTTTGTTTCTTCAAGTGGCTTTCATGGAAATGATTGATATCCTTCGTCAGGTGCGTGACCCTGATGGATTTACTTCTGCGAAGGAGCGGATTCTTCGCCTTGCTCGTGAGAAGCTCACGATGTTGGAGCGGCGTGAGTTTGAGGTGGAAGATCTTGCCATTCGTGTCCAGTTGACGAAGAATCTTGATGCGTATACTAAAACTACTCCACAGCATGTGAAAGCAGCTAAGCAGTTGCGGGAGGCGGGAAAGGAGGTCGGTGCTGGTGATATTATTGCTTTCGTGAAAACATCAGGGGGCGTGAAACCTGTGGAGCAAGCCTCGGTTCAGGATATTGATGTGAAGAAATACAAGGATTTGGTGAAAAGCACTTTTGAACAAGTGTTGGATGCGTTGGGTGTTGAATGGTTGGATACTATAGGAATGCGTAGGCTGGACACCTTTTTCGGGTAACTGGCGACAAGTTTATTCAGGCTTTTATCCACAGTGGGTATAGTTACTCTAGTAGGTGGAAACTGTGGAGATACGGGACCTTCTTACCCGCGGAGTTTCACTCATTGTGGATCCTCGCGGACTGAAAACCAGCCTTGATGATTTCTTTGCAAGTTACGGTGGCTACCTTGAATACGCTGTTGCAGCTGCTAAGGATTTATCAGGACGGGTGTTTTATTCGAGCAAAGTAGCACCAGCAGATGAAGAATATCCTACATTCTTTGACGAGTTCATCGATACGACTGAAGCGGTGGGAATCCGCTCAGGCGCATACCTAAACGTGTTTGCTGACGCCTTCTTTGCCGCGGATCAAGAGTTCAAGTCCTTCACTGCTGAAGGACAAACGTTGGATAGTTTTGTTTGTCCCAATAAACCAGGCTTCATCCAGCATATGACTACGGTCATCAAGGAAGTTGTAGAAAATCCAATTCAAACCCTCTTTCTTGGCAATCTGGGTTATCCCCATGTGAAATATTGCTACTGTAATGATTGCCGCAATGAATTCACTGAATACGCGGATCTTCGTCATACCTTTCAAATCGCTGACCCATCAGCAAATCCAGCACTATACAATCAGTGGATTGAGTGGCGGGTTGCAAAAATGTCTGCGGTACTGCAGCAATTAGTCACAGCTGCAAAAGAAGTCAAACCTGATTTGAAAATCGTTCCCACATATCCCATAGACTCAGAGAGTGGATATGTTGCAGGGACCCGCACGAATCTTGGATTAGATCTTGAGACGATTGCGAATATGAGCAAAAACCTCTCAATTGAGGTATTTCCTTTCACGCCAATCCTGCCAGATCCTGGATCAAAGGACTTTACCACTTACATTGAAAATCTGTCATTCATCAGCTCACTAGCTAAAGCCAGTGTCGATATATCAATGACCCACTGGATCATTGAAAATGAGGCTGAGTACAACCGTGCAAAATCCCTTGCTGACGCGGCTGGTATCGAAGAAATCTATTCTATGCTTGGGTATCCTACTGGCTATCAGTCTCTACGTGAAATCCGTCTAGGGCTAGGCTACTAGTTCGAAGCAACCACAAATTGAGGATTTGATGAAATCATGAGTGAAATCGAAAGCGTTCAACGGCTCGAAGAACTGTATCGACAACTCATGGGTTCTGATATTGCGACAGCCCAAGAAGTGAAGGCTAAAGCTGAGATTATCTCCCTCATTCCTCAACTGAAGGCTGTTATCCAGGCTGAAGATACTCCGGAATCTCCTGAAATGGTTCAAGAACTTGAAAGTCTATACCAAATGGTTTCCAAATGGAATCCACTCACCTCCTGGTTTCGTGATGAAGAACAACTTATCCAACTCTATTTTGACATCCTCTCCAAGATTCGCCTTTTTCTCATTCGCCGAAAGGGTCCCACCGAAGAATCCAGCACTCTTGTTAGTGAGAGCCTACATTCAATCCGCCAGACAATGACCCAACTCGCAACAGTTGTTGAAGAAATTCGGGTTACTGTTAAAACCTTGTTAGAAATCGTCTCACCAACACCCGAAGTGCATGCACGAATTGCAGGGCTCAGCAGCCGTGCCCTCGAACTCGAACGCCGCATCGATGATTTTGAGGCAACCCGCGGTGATAAGACCGAAGCCGATGTAGATAAAATTCAACGATGGAAACAGGATCTTCAGAAACTCAGGAAACAAATCGAGACTCTACGCAAACTAGCAAAGAAAGGCTAGCCCATATCACCCTACGACAACATTTGTCTCTGTGTCGAAGCAATTTGAGTGAGTTCTATTTTTGATCGCGCCCACAACGACTGCAAAATTCACTATCTTCTCGCAAATCCTGACCACAAAAAATGCAAAAGCCTGTGATTGTTGAGTGTGGTGAAACGGTTGCACTGCCACCTGATGAGAACCAATCCTGTGAAGCGAAACTACGTCCCTCAGTTTCTCCCCGGGCTGAAAGCCCTTTGAAAGGGTCTGGATCAGTTAATGGGCGTGAACTATATTCCTCAGGTGTTGAAAAAAGACCGCCCAAGTCAACACTGCTACCAGAGCTAGGGCTAGAGGGTTGTGAGGATTCGCGGCTCGAATCGTATCTTCCCGATGAGGTTCGTTCTCGCCACGATTCAAAGGATTCGTGATGTGTTTGATCATCGGATGCTGTTTGAGAACGTGAATAGTCGGACCCCGACGAACCGTATTGCTCCTGTGGCCAGCGCCGTTCACCGTGCCGCAAAAACTGTTGATGGCATTCACTTTGTATGGCACGATAATCCTCTTTCGAGATACTCAATAACTCGATTGCTTGGTCTCGGAGATGACACTCACGGGTTAGATCACAGCAAAAAGCCAGGCTGCCATAACAGGTGAGTTTCATCGCTTGTTCTGGGGTTGTTTTTGCTACTGGTCGCACTCGTTCCTTACCAATCCATAATTCGTCGCCCACAGCCCGTAAAGATGTCATGGCTTGTCGTTCCAAGGCTTGCAATACTTCTTTAGCTGGATAAGCACGACCGTTAATGAGGACTAATCCCTGCGCATAATCGGAATTCGATGACATTGATTCATCTCTCCAAGGAAAGACTGACAGCCCCGCCTATAAAACGTGGTAAAACCGAATTTAAACGTAAACGTGGTTTTTTGCGCAAATTTCGGTGTCTAGTCCTATTTTGTCCGTTTATAGCGTTTTACTTGGAGGGCAACAATGTATGAAAGTGCTGCGATAATTCCTGCAAGAGCGCTAGGTGAAGCCAATATTGTGAATGAACCCGCAAGACCAAGAAGCATAACACTAAGCGCAATGACAAATGTTCCAATAATGACGTTGTTGACGGTTTTCATCACTTCATTCGAGGCTGCTGCAGGAGCGATGAGAATGGCATACACGAGGATTGCTCCAACCGCTTTGATTGCCAAGGCGATGGCAATCGCTGCGAAAATGAGCATGAGATAGTTATAGCCTCGGGCGTTCATTCCATGTGCTTTTGATCCCTCCATATCGATACTAACGTATACGAATTCCTTCTTGAACAGGATAAAGAGAATGACAAGTGAGAAGGCAACTCCAAGCAAAAGGACGATGTCCAAATTATCGAGAAGGAGAATATCCCCAACTAGGTATCCCCAAATGATTGGAACCATTGTTGAGGGTAAGTAATACATGAGGAACACAGCAATACTCATTGAAAGAGCGAAGGAGACTCCCACAGCCACTTCCATTTTCTGAGCGATTCCCCGTTCACCAGCATAGGCAGTCATGACTGCAACAAAAACTGCAAAGATAACTGCTCCTAAAATCGGGTCAAACCACGGAGCGATTCCAGTAGCCTGCAAGAATAGGGCTAGCGCGACTCCTCCTAAAGCGGCGTGTGCCACTCCGGCTGTAAGAAACGATAACCCTCGGAAAACCATGAAGGTTCCCGAAGTCGCTGCAATAACTGCCACCAAAACTGAGGCGAGTATGGCACGTTGTATAATTGGTGAGGTTAAGATGAGCATGATGGCATCAATGATCATGGTGATCGAACCCCGAGTCATGGGTAATGCAGTATTTGTGTCCGGCTAATTCGACAATCTTCGCGGTTGGTCCATAAACTTGCTTGAGGAGTTCCAGATCCATTACGGCGCAAGGATGTCCAATTCCCATGACGGTGCGATTTAGCATTAGGACGTCTTTTACCACGGTATGAATGGGATTCAGATCATGAGTCACCATGATGATGTTAACCTGGTTTTCGTTATAGTATTCTTGTAGGGCTTCAACAATCTGAACTTGACTGTCGTGATCCGCACCTGACATAGGCTCATCGAGCATCATTATCTGGCCTTCAGTGGCTAAAGCTCGGGCGACCAGCACCCGTTGTCTTTGTCCTCCAGACAATTCGGGAAAGGGTTGATTCCAAAGCTCTGCTAAATTCACTCGACGCAGCGCGTCTTTTGCAATTTCCTCATCTTTGCCAGTAGAAATCCGCACTGGTGGTTTTTTCAATAAGCGTCCCATCAAAACGATGTCTTTCACTTTCATGGGTACTGTGGCTTCAATTTGGTCTCTTTGTGGAATGTAACGGACCCTTCGCCGAATTTCCCCATATTCTCGTTTTGCGTCAAATCCTAGCACCTTAATTGATCCTTCTGTGGGCTTGAGAAGACCAAGCATCGTTTTGAGTAGTGTCGTTTTTCCAGAGCCATTTGGACCAATAATTGCCATGAAGGTTGATGAATCAATGGAAAACGTTACGTCGTAAAGGGCTAGGTCGCCATTAGGATATTTCACGGCAAGATTATCTGCTTCGATTAGCGAAGTTGTTGCCATTTACCATCTACTCTCCAATGATTGCCACTTTCACCATGACGATTTTCCGGTTTCCTTTCAAGGTTTTCACCATCTCTCGAATATCATTGGCAGGGCCATTCACAACAACGACCTCGATACATTCGCCATTTACCGTGTGAGAGTGAAGTAACGCGTCGATGAGAGTGGCTTGTTTATGGAGCAGAAAATTGCTCTCAATACCTTTCCCTTTTTTCCCGTAGACAATGGTAAGCACAGCAGACACTTTACCGGTTAGGGTTTCGAGATTCTGTAATTCGCTTGCTAGTGTCCGAACCGCTTGGCGAAGCAGTTCTGAACGGTTAGAGAAACCACCCGTTGATTGGAGGTGGTCGAGGGTCTGTAGGTCTTGGTCGGTTAGAGAGATGCTTATTATTGGCATTGAAACACCGCGATGGATTGATGTTAATAAAAATACCAGAAAGATTATTAATATTCGGGATTATTAAGAATTGCTTAGGAAGTTAATAACTATATCGTTGGGCGATCCAGTAGGTGACTGCGATGCGACGTAATCAGTTTCTAGCTCTAACCGGGATTATAATTATCAGTTTGAGTGCTGTTGGAATGCTCCAGGGCACATCAGCACAGGCTACTCCTGCATTAACGGCTGCAGTTTCAATTCAGCCACTGGCGGGAATCGTGCGTGAAGTCGGTGGGGTTCAAGTTGAAGTATCCATTCTTCTTCCTGAAGGTATTGAACCACACGCATTTGCACTTACTCCTGCAGTTCTTGATGCTGCTAATGCTGCTGATATGTTAGTCTTGACTGGGCATTTTGCGTGGGAAACGGAGCTCGCTAGCCAGGTCGGGAAACCGTACATCACTCTTGACGATTATGAAGCCTTCGGGGCCGAGTTACTCCCTTTACACAGGCAGGCTATTTCTAGCGCATTTTCGGTGGTCGGCAGTCAGCCTCACGAGCATAATGAAAACCTTCATGGCTATTGGTTATTCCCTCAAAACGCTGTAGCGATTGCCAATGCCACATGGAATCTTTACAGCTCATTGAATTCAACGTATTCCCAATATTGGGCGAATCGATTTGCAGAATTTGTTGCTGGAGTCAACGAACTCGAACTATTCATGGCAGAATTGAGTGCACTCCACCAACTGCCCAATAAAAACATAATCATCACCTTCCCTGCAGAAGCCTATATCGCAGAAGCCTTGGGTCTCCAGGTGAAAGGGTTACTTATGGAAGAAGAAAACGTCTTCATCTCTGGTCCTGAGTTAATCGAAGTAGAACAAGCATTACAAAATGGTTCAATTAGCCTTATTCTAGCCTCTGATGTCGCTCAACTTCAAGCCGCAGGGGAATTTGCCCAGCAGCTCTCAGCTGATTCCGGTGTCCCCTTGGTATGGGTACGCACGGTGTTTTCGACCCTCGAAGACTATGTAGGGCTCATGGCTTACAATACCGGGATAATTACCACAGGAGTAAGTGCGGGGATTCCACCAGCTGCAGATTTTCTTTCGATTAGTATGCCTATAATAATTCTCGCAGCAATCCTTGGCACACTTGTGGTCATCGAACTAGTTCTTCTCCTCCGATGTACCCGTGCCAAAGATTAGCAGTCCGTAAATTTTTTTATTCGGCATTGGAATGGAGCCCTGAAGTGATCAGTGAATGACCGTTGTCATCTGTCCTGAATGCGGCTTCCAATTCGATACTAGTTATGGGCGAGTCATGGCTTGCGGAAATTGTCCATCAGCAACCATGGGGAATTGTGGTTATGCAAAATGCCCCCGCTGTAAGCATGAGTTTGCCCTTGGGAGCGATGGAAAGCAACCGAGTCAATTTGGTCGGCGTGTTGCCTAACAAGTTATTCTAGAAAGAGGGCAGGGCGACCAGGTAATGCTTTAGGGGCTCGGTTATCTGGATCCTTTGTGGGTTTATCACCATCTTGAATATTAACTTCGTAACCGGTTTCTGATTGGATGAAGTCCTTATTTTCAGTGATAGCTTTTCTTTCCGTTGTCTTATCGACGAAGGTCCAAAAGCCTCCTGCCTTCACGATAGCTTGGACAAGTTCGTTTACTTCTTTCCCGCGTTTCTTTAGTTTAGGGTCTTTCATCAGAATGGGCATCAACTCTTGAACAGTTGGGGCTGCATTAGCCTTGGTAACTTTTGTCATGGCACTGTATTTCCAGCGGGGACTGATGAAGATATGAACGGTGCTAGCCTTTTTGCCTTTGAGCAGTTTTTTAATTTCTTTGATGTCAGTGATTGTGTGTAGTACAACATCCATGGCTTTCTCGATTTTTTCATCAATGAATCGCTCATCCGGTTCTGGCCATGTTTCGAGGGAAACAAAGGAGATGCTGCCTAAGCGTTCCCAGATTTCTTCACATAAATGGGGCATGAGGGGGGATAGGAGTTTGACCCATCGCGTGATGATATAGCGTAAGACAGCATCGCGTTCGAGACTCGCTTGC